>JAZFSG010000065.1:0-24984 GCA_036446035.1 Acidimicrobiia bacterium
TCTCGATGTGTCGCCAGGATCTTACGGGCCTCGGCTTGGGCGATCGTAAGAAGGCTTCGGATCTCCTCATCGATGGTGGCAGATGTCGTCTCCGAGTAGTCCTGGGTGCGATTGAAATCACGTCCTAAGAAGATCTCCCCTGACTCGCCGAGTCGGGCAAGGCCTAGGCGTTCGCTCATGCCGTACTCGGTGACCATCTGCCGGGCGATCTTGGTGGCCACTTCTAGATCGTTGGAAGCGCCCGTCGAGGGGTCGTCGAAGACCAGCTCCTCGGAGGCTCGCCCGCCTGTAAGCATTGCGATCTGATTCCACAGTTGGCTGCGGTGCATCACGTATCGATCCTCGGTAGGCAGGGCCTGGGTGTAGCCGAGGGCGCGACCTCGAGGGACGATCGTGACCTTGTGGATCGGATCTGCGCACGGGAGGGCCCATCCGACGAGGGCGTGGCCAGCCTCGTGAAAGGCGATGACGCGTTGCTCATCTTTGGACAGGAGCTTGCTGCGGCGCTGCGGTCCGGCCACCAATTTGTCAACAGCATCCTCCAGTTCATCGTTGCCGACTGTGGCGATGCCGCGGCGGGTCGCCAACAGCGTTGCCTCATTGAGGAGATTGGCCAGGTCGGCTCCTGTGAACCCTGGTGTTCGCCTAGCTACCACCTCAAGATCAACCTCGGGGGAAAGAGACTTGCCGTTGGCGTGCACCTTCAGGATGGAGGTGCGGCCAGCCAGATCGGGGTAGTCGACAAGGATCTGGCGATCGAACCGGCCGGGGCGAAGAAGCGCCGGATCAAGTACATCGGGTCGGTTGGTGGCGGCAACCACGATCACGCCAGAGGTTCCGTCGAATCCATCCATCTCAACCAGAAGCTGGTTCAACGTCTGCTCTCGCTCGTCATTTCCTCCTCCGAGGCCGGCGCCACGGTGGCGGCCAACGGCGTCGATCTCGTCGATGAAGACGATCGCAGGACCGGTCGCCTTGGCTTGCGCGAACAGGTCGCGGACCCGGCTGGCGCCTACTCCCACGAACATCTCGACGAACGCCGAGCCAGAAACCGAATAGAAGGGGACACCGGCTTCGCCGGCCACAGCTCTCGCCAGCAGGGTCTTGCCGGTCCCTGGTGGGCCCGCCAGAAGGACACCCCTTGGTACAGAGGCACCCATTTCCCGGAAGTGGTCGGGGGCCTGCAGGAAGTCTTTGATCTCCCTGAGGTCCTCAACCGCCTCGTCGAGGCCGGCGACGTCTCCGAAAGACACCTTCGGCTGGTCCTCGTCGAAGAGCCTGGCCTTGGACTTGCGAAGGTTGAGAACGCCTCCAGAACCCTTCCGAATGGAAATGAAAAGGAAGGCGACCACCCCGAAGATCAATAGCAGCGGCAGCAGACCGAGAATGATCGCAAGCAACGAGGTGCCGGCTGTCTCTGTTGTGGTGGTGGCCCTGCTCTGGAGGAGCAGGTCGGTGAGGTCCCCTTCGAAGCCATCGGGGTAATTGGTGCGGAACGTGACGACTCCGTCGGGAAGCGCTCCAGCCGCAAGCGTGCCTTCGACTACATCAGCGTCCTGACGGATCGTGGCATCGACCACCTGGTCTGCTGTGATGAATCCTCGGAGTTCGTCGAGGCTGACATCGGCTGGTGAGCTCTCGCTGTCACTACCGCCGATGAACAGGCTGACGAGGAGAAAGACTCCCGCGAACAAGTAGCCGATTCTCAAGAAGCGTCGGAATCCTCCGTTGGCCTTCATCGTCCTCCCGTTTGGGTTTGAGTTCGCTGTTGCAACGTCGATGGCTCGGGTGGCGTCGCTCAAGGTTCGGGTAGCCGACACTCGGCGCGACACGTTGGGCTCCCTCGTCAGTCGGACCATCGGAAGGATGACTGTCGCGTCACCGGCAGTCGAGGAACCCGGGGCGAGGGCGTGGCGCTTCAGGTCCTGAACGACAAAAAGGAGCACACATGTTGTCGCGCGAGGAGTTGGAGGTCTTTGAGAAGAGGTTGTTGGTCATCGATGAGGACTACGCAGCCCACCGTCATGCCATCACCGATCGTCCGGAGACCGTCGCCGGATACGTTCTCGCCACGGCCGCCTCGGTGGAGAGGCTTGTTGGGGCGGAGGCGGTGTCGCGTCAGCTCCAAGCGATAATCGCCGACGTTGGTTCGGTACCTCCATTCGGTCCAGCGATTCAGGTGAAGGTCCTCGAAACCGGTCTGCCCTTCGGGTCCAACCAGGCAGGAGTCGGCGTCAGGGTCTCCGCGAAGACCTTCGCGGTTCGGCATTGCTTCTGTCCCAATTGCGGCAACGATCACAAAGAAGGTGACCCCGAGGACGATGACTACCAGCCTCACTACGAGGAAGGAACGATCACGTTCGTCATCCACGAAGCGTCGTTGATCAGCCGATGGGAGGACTACGCGGCTCCCGGCTTTGGCGACATCCTGGCGAAGCTGGGATGGGATGAGGTCATCGGGTGACGCGCGTCACGCCAAGGTTGGCGTTGAACGGAATGTCGGCAGCGGCTGACAGGTTCGAGGTACGGGCGAAGTTGAGAGAAGTTCCCGGCCGACGCAGTATCAGGGTCGAGGCTCGAGAAGGAACATGGTCAGCGACTCAGCATCAGCAGCACCCGGCGGACCGGGGATCGAACCTCGGTGGACGCGCGCCACCAAAGACGCCGTTGGCACCGCGCGGTCGTCGGCGAGCCATGTGTGGTTCACGGTGTCTGCGGGGATCCTCAACGAGATCTACTGGCCGACCATCGATCGGCCGCAGACCCGTGACCTCCAGTTCCTGATCACCGACGGCGCGACGTTCTTCCACGGCGAGCGCCAACTGGAGACGAAGACCGAGACGCTCGACGCCGACGCCCAGGCGATCCGTGTCACCAATAGCGACCCTGAGGGCCGCTATCGGATCGTCAAAGACATAATTGCCGACCCCAGCCAGTCGGCAGTCCTCATCCGAGCCCGCGTCGAAGCAGAAGGGGAGCTGCCCGAGGGTTTACGGCTCTTCGTGCTGTGCGCCCCCCATCTCGACATCGGCGGCTGGGGCAACACCGGTCGAGTCGAATCGATCGGTGACCGCAAGGTGCTGACCGCCAACAAGGAAGACACCTGGCTGGCCTTGGGGGCCTCGATTCCACTCTTGCGGGCCTCGGCCGGCTACGTCGGCGTCAACGACGGCTGGCAGGACCTCTCCCGCCATCGAGACATGACCTGGGAGTACGAAGTGGCCGCCGACGGCAACGTGGCTCTGACGGGTGAACTCGATCTCAGCTCGGGAACCGAGTTCACGCTCGCCGTCGCCTTCTCGGACCGTCGTCACGGTGCCGTAACCACGCTGCTGCAGGCGTTGGGCCACTCCTTCGACGGGTTGCGGGACAAGTTCGTCCAACAATGGCAAACCGCGACGGCCAAAATGCTGCCGTTGGAGAAGGCCTCCGGCGACGGAGGCGCTCTCTATCGGACTAGCCGCGCCCTCCTTCTTTCCCACGAGGACAAGCTCTACCAGGGGGCGCTCATCGCCTCACTGTCCATCCCCTGGGGCGAATGGAAGGGCGACAACGAGCTCGGCGGCTACCACCTGGTGTGGACCCGGGATCTGGTCAACACCGCCACCGGCCTGCTGGCTGCAGGCAACACCGATGTTCCCATGCATGCCCTCATCTACCTCGCCGCCTCGCAGCTGCCGGACGGCGGCTTCCATCAGAACTTCTGGGTCACCGGCGATCCTTACTGGACGGCGATACAGCTCGACGAGGTGGCGTTCCCGATCCTGTTGGCCTTTCGGATGCATCGAGCGGGGGCCCTTGATCATTACGACCCCTACGACATGGTGATGCGGGCTGCCTCCTACCTGATTCGCCACGGTCCCGCCACTCCCCAGGAGCGTTGGGAGGAGGCCAGCGGCTACTCGCCTTCGACGCTGGCGTCCAACATCGCCGCTCTCACCTGTGCCGCCACCCTATGTCGCGAGCGCGGCGACGATGACACGGCACAGTTCATCCAGGAGTACGCCGACTTCCTCGACTGTCACATCGAGCCGTGGACCGTTACCACAGAAGGCTCGTTGCTTCCCGAGGTGCCGCGCCACTACATCAGGATCAACCCGGGAGACATGGAAACCGGCGAGGATCCCAACAAGGCAGTTGTCGGCATTGCCAACATCCCAGATGGCGTCCAGCGCGAGTTCCCCGCCTCGCAGATCATCGACGGTGGCTTTCTCGAGCTGGTTCGCTACGGGATCCGGCCTCCCCACGATCCCCTCATCGTGGATTCGCTTAGCGTCGTCGATGCCATGCTCAAGACCGAGACCCCCGAAGGTCCGGTGTGGTATCGCTACAACCACGACGGCTACGGCCAACGCGACGATGGTGGCCCCTATGAGGGGTGGGGCGTCGGTCGACCCTGGCCCCTGCTCACCGGAGAGCGCGGTCACTACGAGTTCGCTGCCGGCGGTGACGTCAGGCCCTACATCGCGACGCTGGAGGCGTTCGCTCACGGCGTCGGGTTGCTGCCCGAGCAGGTGTGGGATGACGACGATCGGCCCGATCAGTTCCTTTTCCGGGGCCGGCCGACCGGAGCCGCCATGCCGCTGATGTGGGCTCACGCCGAGTACATCAAACTGTTGCGTAGTGTCGTCGACGGCCAGGCCTTCGACTTCATCCCCGAAGTAGCCGAGCGCTATGGGACTCACGATGAGTGCAAGCTCCTCGAGGTGTGGAAGCTCAACCGCCAGCCGCGATTCGTCAAGCGGGACTGGACGTTGCGAGTCCAGGTCCCGAAACCGTTCGACCTCGAATGGACCAACAACGACTGGAAAGACACCAACGAGACCGCTTCGACCTCGACCCGTCTCGGCATCGACTACGTGGACATCGAGATGACCGCCCCTGTGCGTTTCAGGTTCCGCTCGTCTGACGGCGCCGAAGCGGTCGAATACGCCGTCGGCATTGCCGAGGAGAAGCCGTGACAAACCCGACACGCCGCGAATTGATACGGTCCAACGACTAAGGAGACTTCCATGGAAATCGGCATGATCGGCCTTGGCCGGATGGGCGCCAACCTGGTGCAGCGTCTGCTGCGCGACGGCCACCGCTGCGTCGTGTACGACGTGGACCCCGAATCGGTGGCGCAATCCATCGCTAACGGTGCCGAGGGTGCGGCCAGCCTCGACGAGATGGCCGGGATGCTGTCTGACCCGCGGGCTGTTTGGGTGATGGTCCCGGCCGGAATCACGGGGAAGGTCATCGACGACCTGGCGACTCATCTCGACGCCGGCGACATCATCATCGATGGCGGCAACTCGTTCTACCAGGACGATCTGGAGAGATCGGCGGCATTGGCCGAGCGCGGCATCCGGTTGGTCGACGTCGGCACCAGCGGAGGAGTGTTCGGTCTCGAACGTGGCTTCTGTCTCATGATCGGTGGAGACAACGACGCCGTCTCCCGCCTCGATCCCATCTTTCGGACACTTGCCCCTGGGGTGGATGCCGCCGCCAGGACCACGGGCCGTGACGGCGAGCCCCGCCGGGCGGAGCACGGCTACCTGCACTGTGGCCCGAGTGGTGCCGGACACTTCGTCAAGATGGTCCACAACGGCATCGAGTACGGAGTGATGGCCGCATACGCAGAGGGGTTCAACATCCTCAATCATGCCGGAGTCGGCCGCGCCGAGGCGGAAGCCGACGCCGAGACCGCCCCACAACGCCGACCCGAGCACTACCAATACCAGCTCGACATCCCTGAGATCTCTGAGGTGTGGCGGCGCGGCAGCGTCATCGCTTCGTGGCTGCTCGACCTGACCGCCATCGCGTTCGTTGAGAACCCGACCCTGGAGGGCTTCGCCGGTCGGGTGTCGGACTCTGGGGAGGGGAGGTGGACGGTGCTCAGCGCTGTCGAAGAGGGCGTCCCTGCGCCCGTCCTGTCGGCGGCCCTCTACGGGAGGTTCGACAGTAGAGGGCGTGACGACTTCGCCAACCAGGTGCTGTCCGCCATGCGCCAGCAGTTCGGCGGCCACCAGGAGAAAGGGGGCGGAGAATGACCGCTGGGTACGCAGAGGCCCTCATCTTGTTCGGGATTACCGGCGACCTCGCCCGCAAGAAGCTGTTCTCGGCGCTGTATGACCTCACCGCCGTTGGTGGTCTCGACATGCCCGTCGTCGGGGTGGCCTTCAGCGACTGGGATGACGAGACCCTGCGCCTCCGCGCCAGAGAAGCTCTCGAGGAGGCAGGCGAGCCGATCGACGACGAGGTGTTCGAAAGGCTGGCCGCCAACCTGTGCTACGTGTCCGGCGACTACCAGGACGCCGCCACCTACGCCGACATCGCCAAGCGGATAGCGGGTGTCGTCTGCACGGTGTCCTACCTCGCCATCCCCCCGAGCCTGTTCGACGACGTCGTGGAAGGTCTGGCCTCGATGGGTCTCAATGAGCACGGTCGTGTGGTGTTGGAGAAGCCTTTCGGTCGCGACACCGCATCCGCGGCCGAGCTGAACGACATCGTCCACCGCCACTTCCCCGAGGACAGGGTCTATCGCATCGACCACTTCCTAGGCAAGGAGGCGCTGCAGAACATGATGATCTTCCGCTTCTCCAACACGTTGCTGGAACCTGTGTGGAACCGCCATTACGTGCGCGGGGTGCAGGTCACGATGGCCGAAGACTTCGGAGTCGAAGGAAGGGGCTCGTTCTACGACACCGTGGGAACGCTGCGTGACGTCGTGCAGAACCACCTGCTGCAGACGGTGGCGCTGCTGGCCATGGAGCCACCCGTTTCCGAGGACCCCGACGCTTTGCGCGACGAGAGAGTCAAAGTCCTGCGAGCGATCGATGCCCTCACCCCCGCCGACGTGGTGCGCGGCCAATACGCCGGCTACCTCGACGAGCCCGGCGTCGCCCCGGGATCAGACACCGAGACGTTTGCGGCGGTGCGGCTTGAGGTGGATTCGTGGCGGTGGGCCGGCGTCCCGTGGATCATCCGAGCCGGCAAAGGGCTGGCCTCTACTGTCACCGAGGCCGTTGTCGAGTTCGCTCGGCCGCCGCGGCCCCTGTTCGCAGACGCCGATTCCCGGCCGGGTCCCAACCGGATGACGTTCCGCACTAAGCCCGCCGAGGAGATCACCGTGTCGATGCAGGCCAAGATCCCAGGATCGGCCATGGTGAGCGGGCCGATCGAACTGCACCTCCAGCACGACCGTGCGACCGGCCGAGACGCCTACGATCGCCTCATCGGCGATGCGTTACGTGGCGACCCCGGACTGTTCGCACGCCAGGATGGCGTCATGGCGGCTTGGCGGATCGTTGATCGAGTGCTTACCGACCGCCGCCCGGTGCTCCCTTACGCCAGGGGGAGTCAGGGGCCTGCCGAGGCCGATGCCCTTCTTGGCACCGACTGGTCGTGGGCGACCATATGAGCACACCGCAGGCCCGATCTGGAGGGAAGCTATGACATCCAACGGAACCGCGCCGGATTGGGCTGCCCTCGAAGGCCTCAACAAAGGCCAAGGACAGATCGATCTGCGCCAAGTCTTTGCCGACGATCCCGACCGTGCCGAGCGCCTGACCTTCAGCGCCGGAGACCTTAGCGTCGACCTCTCGAAGCATCTGGTGAACGACGAGATCGTCGCGGCACTTGCGACCGCAGCGCGACGAGCTGGCCTCCTCGAGCGCATCGATGCCATGTTCGGTGGCGAACACATCAACGTCACCGAGGACCGGGCCGTTCTGCACACGGCTCTGCGAGCCGGGCCCGGCGACGAATTCAGGGTCGACGGCAAGGCTGTCACCGCCGATATCGAGGAGGTTCTCGACCGCATGGCCGAGTTCGCGGAACGGGTTCGAGCAGGCGATTGGCGTGGCCACACCGGACAACGAATCCGCCATGTGGTGAACGTCGGGATCGGCGGCTCGGATCTGGGTCCCGCGATGGCGTATCGAGCGCTGCGCGCCTATGTCCATCCGGATCTCGAGGCCCACTTCGTGTCCAACGTCGACCCGGCGGCAATGGCCTCAGTGCTCGACAAGGTCGATCCGGAAACAACGTTGTTCATTGTCGCTTCAAAGACTTTCACGACGCAAGAGACGCTCTCTAATGCCGGCACCGCCCGGGCGTGGCTAATCGATCGGCTCGCCGATGAGGCGGCAGTCGCTACCCACTTCGTGGCTGTGTCAACCAACGCCGAAGAGGTGGCGAAATTCGGGATCGACACTGCCAACATGTTCGGCTTTTGGGATTGGGTGGGCGGTCGCTACTCGATGGGCTCGGCGATCGGCCTCAGCCTGATGATCACCGTCGGCCCGTCCGCCTTCCGGGAGATGCTGGCGGGGTTCCGAACCATCGATAACCACTTCCGAAGCACCCCACTGGAACAAAACGTCCCGGCGTTGCTGGGGCTCATCGGTGTTTGGTATCGCAACATCCTCGTCTATCCGACCTACGCCGTGTTGCCATACAGCCAGGATCTCGACCGGTTCGCCGCCTACCTGCAGCAGCTCGACATGGAGTCCAACGGCAAGCGGGTGCGGCTCGACGGGACGCCGGTGGTGGGGGACACCGGGCCCATCGTGTGGGGCGAGCCAGGGACCAACGGGCAGCACGCTTTCTATCAGCTGCTGCACCAGGGCACCACCGTTGTGCCCGCCGACCTGATCGGGTTCATCGAGCCGAGCGCCGATTTCGGTGGTCAGCACGACGTGTTGATCGGAAACCTCTTTGCGCAGGCCGAGGCGCTCGCCTTTGGCAAGACCGCCGAGGAAGTGGCCGCGGCCGGTGTCGCCCCCGAGCTGGTCCCGCACCGCATCTTCCCCGGCAATCGACCAACTTCAGTGATCCTGGCTCCGAAGTTGACCCCGTCTGTCCTGGGTCAGCTGGTCGCTCTCTACGAGCACAAGGTCTTCACTCAGGGCGTGCTGTGGGGGATCAACTCGTTTGACCAGTGGGGAGTCGAGCTGGGCAAAGCGCTTGCCACCACCATCGTCGGCGAAGTGGCTGCCGATACCCAGCCGGAGCTGGCCCACGATTCGTCAACCAATGCCCTTATCGCTTACTACCGCCGACAACGCGGAAGACCATGACGATCCGGTTGGGAATTGGTATCGGTGGCACCGGGGTCAAAGCGGCCCCGGTCGATCTCGAATAAGGGGTGCTGGTAGCCAAGCGTCAACGACAGCCAACCCCGCAACCGGCGACACCAGTTGCAGTGGCGTCGGTCGTTGCCGAGCTCGCCGGGCGTTTCGATGCCGGCGGTCCCGTCGGATGTGGTTTCCCTGGGGTGGTCCGACACGGTGTCATCGGTACCGCCGCCAACCTCGACCCGGCGTGGCTCGACACCCATGCCGCCACATTGTCCTCCGACACCCTCGGCGGGCGGACGGTAAATGTGATCAACGATGCCGATGCCGCCGGGCTCGCCGAGATCCGGTTCGGGGCGGGGGCAGGTCAGCCGGGCGTCGTGGTGATGATCACCCTCGGAACCGGGATCGGCACAGCCATGTTCGTTGACGGGATCCTTGTGCCCAACACCGAGTTCGGTCACTTGATGATGGACGGAACCGAAGCCGAACGACTCGCCTCGACCAGGGCGAAAGAGCAGAACGACCTGGACTGGACACAATGGACCGGTCACGTCCTGGCCTTCGTCAAAGAGCTGGAGCGGCTTATGTGGCCGGATATGTTCATCATCGGCGGCGGAGTCAGCGCCGAGTTCCAGGCTTTCTGCGAGAGCCTCCGCACCGTCACGCCGGTGGCCGCCGCTGCTCTCGGCAACGACACCGGGATCGTCGGGGCGGCCCTTGCGGTGTCGGAGGACGGCGCATGATGGACCGGTCCGCAACCTCGTTCTAGCTGGGTGGTCATACAGCCACGGGATCAAACCCGAACATCCCAAACGGAATGCCCTGGTTGAAGCTGGCGTTGTCTGGCATGGGCCCTATGTCAGACAACGAACACCCCAGCTCAGCTCCGATCAACGACGTCTCCGACGTGGCAGAGGCGGTGGACGTTGCGGTGTGGCCGGAGCAAGAGGGGTCTGATCTGTTCGGCGTCGAGGTCGAGGCCTTCCCACTCCTCGTCAACGACAAGGGCCCGGCGGGGCGGCTCCCCCTCCAAGGGGAGCATCCCAGCGTCGTCGGTATCACAGCCAATGTTGCCGCGACCAGCTCTCACATTTGCGACCGCTCCACCGAGAAGCTGGCATTTCCAACTGCCGCCGGCGGATGGATCACGTTCGAACCAGGCGCACAGATCGAGCACTCGAGCGCCCCACGCAAGTCTTCTGCCGACGTACGCCGCGAAATGACCGCCGTCTGGGATGATCTGCGCGACGGTTTCTGGGAGCACAACGTCTGCCTGCTCAGCCTCGGCGTCGACCCGTGGAACGAGACCGCGACAATCCCACAGCAGCTGACCTCCGGTCGATATGTCGCCATGGAGAGCTACTTCGCCAGTCGAGGTAACGCAGGCGCGACGATGATGCGCAATACCTGCTCGGTGCAGGTCAACCTCGACGCCGGCTCTGGAGACACCCGTCGCGAGCGCTGGCTCGCCTCCCAGCTCCTGTCGCCCGTGCTCACTGCGATGTTCGCCACGAGCCCTGGCAATGGCGTGCGGTCACGCCGCGCCCAGGCGTGGCAACAGCTAGACCCAACCCGCACTGGTTTTCCCAGCTGGGATCACATCGCCGATGCCGATCCAGTCAGCGACACCGTCGCCCGCGCCCTCGCCGCCGACGTCATGTTCATAGTGCGAGACGGAACAACGACTCCAGGACGCGCCGGGTGGACCTTTGGCGACTGGATCCGCGGGGGTCACCCCACTGCCGGACGTCCAACCTGGGACGATCTCGAATCTCACCTCTCAACGCTCTTCACGGAGGTGCGCCCTCGCCACGGCGTGCTCGAGCTGCGGGGCATAGACGGGCTCGCTCAGCCGTGGTGGCACGTGCCGCTCGTCCTCTCGGCTGCCCTTCTCTACGACCAGGCCGCCCGCGGGCGCGTCATCGAGCTCTTCGAGCCACTCGCCTCCAAGCTGGGCGAGGTGTGGCAGCGAGCCGCCTCTTTCGGCCTCGCCGATCCGGAGCTGGCGATTCTCGCCTCCTCGGTTGCCGAGCTGGCGATCGAGGCGGCGCGCCGCGACCCCGGCTGCTTCGACGGCGTAGATGTTGTCACCGCAGAGTCGTTCCTCGATGAGTTCACCCTGCAAGGCCAGAGTCCCGGCGACGTGCTCCTTGGCAAAATGGCGAACTCGGCTGCTGCCCTCGCTTGGGCGGCGCCGGAACACGCGCCTGGGGGTGCCGCATGACTACCGACATCCGTGGCCACCGAATCAAGGCCGATGAGGCACGTCGCGTCCTGGCTGCCGGTCTCGAGTTCTATCGCAACCGCACCAAGCAGATGATCGGCCCCCTCGACGACGACGATCTACACCGCCAGCACGACGCGCTCATGAGCCCGCTGGTGTGGGACGTCGGTCACGTCGGCAATTTCGAAGAGCTGTGGCTGCTGCGTGAGCTTGATGGGCGGCAGGCTCACGACCCTCGCTATGACGACATGTACAACCCCTTCGACAACCCACGATGGACGCGTGGCGATCTGCCGCTGCTTGACCGCAACGAGGCGCTCGAATACATCGATGAGGTGCGGGGCGACGTTCTCTCCGTCCTCGGTGGCGTCGAGCTCGACCCACACGAACCCTTGCTGCGAGATGGATACATCTTCAAGATGATCATCCAGCACGAGGCACAACACCAGGAGACGATTCTTCAGGCTCTCGATCTGCGCGACGACCTTGTGCCGTATGTCTTGGCGGCTCAGCGGGGCATCCAGCTGGGACGATCGGTTGACGACACGGCCCGGGTTTTGGTCGACGGTGGCCGATTCCTGTTCGGCACGGACGACTCCACGGAAGCCTACGACAACGAGCGACCTCAACACCTCGTAGAACTCGGCACCTTCGCTATCGACAAGTTCCCCGTAAGCAACCGTCGGTACGCCGAGTTCATAGATGGGGGCGGCTATGAGCGCCGCGATCTCTGGACTGACGAAGGATGGGAGTGGCGCAGTGGCACCGACCACTCAGCGCCACAGGGCTGGACCCGCAAGGTTGGCGGCGGCTGGTTGGTCCGGCGCTTCGGACACGTCATCGACCTTGACCCCGCCGAGCCGGTGCAGCACGTTTCGTACCACGAGGCGGAAGCCTTCGCGCAGTTCGCTGGCGGACGGCTGCCAACGGAGCACGAGTGGGAGAAGGCGGCGACCTGGGGACCGAATGCTGAGGCGCCCGCCGTCTACCCATGGGGAGCGGCCGCACCAACTTCTGAGCTGGCCAACATCGCCCAGCAGGGGTGGGGGCCGGCTCCTATCGGCGCCTATCCGCAGGGGGCTTCGGCTTACGGGGCCGAGCAGCTGCTCGGAGACGTATACGAGTGGACATCATCGCCGTTCGTGGCGTACCCCGGCTTCTCCGTGTTCCCTTACCCCGAGTATTCGCAGGTCTTCTTCGACGATCCCGAATACAAAGTGCTACGAGGCGCATCATGGGCAACGTCGACCCAGGTCACTCGCAACTCGTTCCGCAACTGGGACAACAAGATCCGTCGCCAGATCTTCTCTGGCGTCCGCCTCGCCTGGGACGAGGCCTGACGTGTGTCGTCTCGCCGCATACATCGGCTCTCAAGCCGTGCCTCTATCGGCTCTGCTGTACGACCCGCCGCACTCGCTGGAGCGGGCGTCCTATGCGCCTCGAGAGTTGCTGAGCGGGACCGTCAACGTCGACGGGACCGGCGTGGCCTGGTGGCCCGAGGACAGGTCCGAGCCGCTGCGATACGTGACGACGAAACCGCCGTGGTCAGATCCCAACCTGCCAGATCTCGCGCCGGCGCTGCAAGGTCGCACCGTGCTAGCCGCCGTCCGCTCGGCCACACCTGGCATCCCCTTCGGTCCCTCCAATGTGGCGCCGTTCGTCGCCGGGGGTCTCGCCGGCGTCCACAATGGGTGGATCGGAGGCTTCCGGCACGGCGTCGGTCGTGAGCTCCTCAGCAGCCTTTCGGACGAACGCTTCGGCCAGCTCGCTGCGATGAATGACTCGCTGGCACTGTTCTTGCTCGTTGCCCAACAATTCGATGATGAGCCTGGTAAGAGCCTCGGCGACGCCGTCACCACTGTCATCCAGAACGCCGCCAAAGCAGTAGTCGCCGCCGATCGCGCCGCCACCCTCAATCTCGTAGTCGCATCCAGATCAGAGATCGTCGCGGTCCGCACCTCGGCGGGCACCGACGCCAATTCGTTGTATTGGCTGGCCACGGACACAGGCAGCCTTGTGGCGTCTGAGCCTCTAGATCCGGATGACGAATGGACTGCCGTCCCCAAGCACTCGCTGGTAGTCCTCACCAAGGATCGAGTCGACATCCGCCCGATTGAACATGAAGGAATGTCGTGAGAACCGGTGGCGATGCGCCCGCCACCGTGTCTCAGCTGACGCAGCCGAAGGATCATCGTTCGCAGTTACTCCAGGACGTGTTCCATGGCTTCACGGCGTACCGCAAGTACCTGCCGTCGAAGTACTTCTACGACGGCCGTGGGTCCGAGCTCTTCGAGGAAATCACGACGCTTCCCGAGTACTACCTGACCCGAGCCGAGACGGAGATCCTGGCGAAGCACGCCGACGAGCTGCTGGGCCGGGTCGAGCCAGACGAGCTGATTGAGCTTGGGTCGGGGTCCTCTCGCAAGACCCTGATGTTGATCGAGGCGATGCAACGCTCGGGAGGGCGTCGCTATGTGCCTATCGACATCTCCGAGGACGCGCTCCGCGCCGCCGCGCTGGAGCTGTGCACTGCGTACACGTGGCTCGAGGTCGATGGCCTCGTTGGCGACTACGTGGCGGATCTCCACCGCGTACGTCGGAGGGGGCGGCGACTGATCGCCTTTCTTGGCTCCACTATCGGCAACTACGTCCCGACGCTGCGCTACTCGCTCCTGCGTGAGGTGGCGGCCGCCCTCGAACCGGGCGATGGGTTTCTCCTCGGAGTAGATCTTGTCAAGGACGAGGCAACGATGATCGCGGCCTACGACGACGCAGCAGGTGTGTCGGCCGAGTTCAACCGGAACATCCTTCGCGTCGTCAATCGCGAGCTCGACGGCGACATCGCCATTGAGGCCTTTGATCACGTGACCCGCTTCGACTCAACCTTCTCCTGCATGTCTCAGAGCCTGCGGGCCAACCGTGAGGTAGTTGCCAACCTCCGGGCGCTCGACCTCGCCGTGACCTTCCTCGATGGAGAGGAGATCCACACTGAGGTTTCCTGCAAGTTCACCCGGGAGCAAGTGGAGAGGGAGTTCGCGGCAGCCGGATTGCGCGTCGATGATTGGCTCACTGACGACGACGGCCGATTCGCCATGGCGCTGGCATCCAAGGCATCGTCCGACTAGAGCGTGCGCACTTGGTCACCCCCAGGCGCGACCCAGGCTTCTTAGCGTTATGACGGGATCGGGTTCCTTGATTACGACGGTGCCCGCATATCGACAACGACGTATGGCGGTTCCGTGCTGCTTCAGATCTGAAGCGTGTGAGTGTGGTTGGTCGCCCCGACCCGAACTGCAACCGAACACTGTGCAATGAGACGTGGCTGGTTGTCGCGGGCATCTTGGTGCAGTGGACGCATCGGCGGAACCCAGCCCCGCTGCCCTCAGACGTTGCTTGGGGCCAGGTGCACTTTCCCCACCCGGTTGATGATCGTGCCAACGATGATTCCGTAGGCGGCTCCACTCGCGATGTCGAGGGGCCAGTGGGCGCCAACGTAGATCCTTGTCAGCCCTATCAGGACCGCCGCTGCGTAGGCAGTCCAGCGCCACCGCTTTGGCAGGAAGGGGGAGAACACCGTCGCCAATGTGAACGCCAGAACCGCGTGGCCGGAGGGGTATCCGAAGCCGGTTCTCGGGATATCGAATCCAAGGGTGACGTCGGGGATCATCCCACCCGGCCTACCACGGTCCACGATCGCCTTGAGGATCTTGGCGGCGAGCCAACCCAGGAAGAAGGCGCCTCCGGTCAAGAACAACGCCGGCCGCCACCTGCGCGTGATACGCCACAGCACCACGGCGGCGATTGGTATGACGACGGCCGACGCCCCCTGCTGGATTACGTACAGCACTGGCTCGATGGTTCGTGGCAGGTCGTTGATGAAGCGAAAGGCGTTCAGCTCCCAGGCGCTGACAGGGTCATTGGCGAGGAAGGCCGTAACCACGAAAGCGGCCGCCGCCGCCAAGATGTGGGCTCCACTTCTTCCGACTCTGGGGATTGCGACGAGCGGGGCGTCGATCGTCGCCGCTTGTGAGTCTGCGCTCATGCTCTAGACAACGGATTCAGGCTGACTGGATGGCCAGACTGTCGTGGTGGCGACAGTTGGGCGGGTTGCCAACTGCGGCCCGTCGGCTCAGCCTGTGAATCCCACACTCCTCCGCAGCGGCTTCACATTGTCTCCACAGTTGGGATGCAGGATTGAGTCATCTCAGAAAGGAGATACATGTTCTTCATAATCATCGTGCTGGCCGTAATCGGGATCGCTTCGTTGGTCGGCTCGAGCTTCGCGGCAGTCGGAGCCCTGGTGCTCATCCCCATCCTTCTCTTCAAGATCCTGCTCATCTTCGCGTTCCTGGGGTTCATGGGGAGGGCCTTTGGCGGAGGCCGTCGCTGGCGGGGTCCTCGCCGATCCGGTCGCTGGGACCGGGGCGAGCGCCAGCCGGAGGGACCTTCGGAGGAAGATCGCTTCGATGAGTGGCACCGCACGTCCCATGCCAGGGACGAAGTCGACGGCTGGGTTCCAGAGGTCTAAGCCCTTGGGCCACAATGGAGCGATGAAGAAGGTCCTGGTCGTCGAAGACGAGCTGAAGATCGCCCGCCTCGTGCGTGACTACCTCGCCGAGGCGGGCTTCGCCGTGCTCGAGGCGAGCGACGGGCCGGCGGCCCTGGCGATGGCACGGAATCACAAGCCCGACATGATCCTCATGGATATCGGCATCCCCGGCATCGACGGCCTCGACGTGACCAAGGCGCTGCGGGCGAGCTCTGCGGTGCCCATCATCATGCTGACGGCTCGCAGCGAGGAGACCGACCGTGTAGTCGGACTGGAGCTCGGAGCCGACGACTACATCACGAAGCCGTTCAGTCCCAAAGAGCTGGTGGCGAGGATCAAGGCTGTGTTGCGGAGGGCCGAGGCCACCCTCGGCGGAGGCGAGGTCCTGCACGCCGGTGAGGTGACCGTTGACCTGCCCAAGATGAAGGTCACGGTTGGCTCGCGGGAGGTTGACTTGACCGCCACCGAGTTCGAGCTGCTCTCCACCCTTGCCCGCAATCCCGGGCGCATCTATACGAGGGTCCAGCTGTTAGACGGCCTCTACGGCGATTCGGTCGAGTCCTACGAGCGGTCGGTCGACGCTCACGTCAAGAACATCCGCCGCAAGCTCGAGCCCAACCCTCGCAAGCCGCAATACGTGCTGACCGTCTATGGCGTCGGATACAAGTTCGCCGATGCCTAGGCACCACGGGAATCAGGACTGGTGGGCCGACCGCAAGGGTGAGTTCTGGGAGAACCCTGGGCGCGGTGCCGCCACATGGCAGGGCTTCGGGCGCGCCATGGTCGTCGGTGTCCTGTTCTTCTTCCTCTTCGTAACCGCGGTCGTCCTTGGTTTCGTTTGGGTGGTTACCTCGTTGTTCTCTGCCGCAGGCGTGTTCAAGGTCGTGGCGATCATCCTGTTGATCCCTGTGGGGCTTGTGGTGCTGGGGATCCTGGGAGCGACGATTGGCAGCCGAACGTGGCGCCCCGTCAGCGACATCATCCGAGCAGCCGGTTCGCTGGCCGACGGCGATTACTCCGCACGGGCGCGTCCTGCCAGGGCGAGGGCGATGCGGCCGGTGGTGGCTTCTTTCAACGAAATGGCGCACCGTCTGGAAACGGCCGAGGAGCAGCGCCGTCGGCTCCTTGCCGATCTGGGCCATGAGCTGCGGACCCCGCTGACCGTCATCCGCGGCGAGATCGAGGCTATTCGCGACGGCATTCACGAACCCAACGCGGAGACGTTGGGGTTGCTCGTGTCAGAGGTCGACGTGATGGAACGCCTGCTCGAGGACCTACGAACGCTCTCGCTGATCGAGGCGGGCTCGTTGGCGCTGTACCCCGAGCCAACCAACATCGAGGAGCTGCTCAGCGAGGTTGCCGAGGGGCAGCGGCGTCGCGCCGACGAGGCCGGGGTGATAGTCCAGGTGAAGGCAGACCCGGTGGAGATGGTCATCGACCCGGTGCGAATCCGTGAGGTCGTCTCCAACCTCGTCGTCAACTCGCTGTCCGCCATGCCGGACGGCGGAGCCCTTCGTATCACGGCGCGGGCAGCAGGGGCCGGCGTCATCATCGAGGTGACCGACACCGGGTTCGGTATCCCCGACGAGGAGCTTGGCCAGGTGTTCGACCGGTTCCACAAGGGTGCGGCGTCGCCAGGCACAGGCCTCGGGCTCACCATTAGCCGCGATCTGGTGGCGGCTCACGGTGGCACCCTCACCATGGACAGCGCTGCGGGTATAGGGACGACGGTCCGTGTCGATCTGTCCCGGGTAGCCCCGGGCGCCGGGGAGCCCATCGAGTAGCTCAGCCTGTGTACACCGGGGCTTCGGGATTGAAAGCTGCCCAGGCGAACCAGAACTCGTTGCGATGCACCGCTCCTTCGAGCTGGGAGCCCTCGAGGGGTCCGTCGATGGCCCGGCCGAAGAGATTCCAAGTTGAGCCGGTCTCGGCGTCGACAAATCTGTCGTCGCCCGCCTCGGAGAAGGTGAGCTCTTGGCCATTGGCGGTCCGGAAGAAGGCGACTCCGGTACCGACGCTCTGGCCTGCCGTGATGTCTGAGCTATCCAGAGCGTCGGCTGTGTCTGCGGCGCCCCACAGCACCACGATGGGGCTGCCGCCAACCGTGTCGTTGATGGCCTTCTCGGTAGCGATGACGCTGAAGGGGAAGGCCTTATCGGCGTCGGCCACCGTCACACCAACCACTCGCTCCAGGGCCGGGTAGCGGGGGTCGGCATCGCCGTTGAACAGGAACGGCCGTGTTGACGACGAGTAGCCCTCGTAGGGGTTTCGACCGTAGCTGCGAGAGAAGCCCGTCTGCTGGGAGAGAACCAGCCCGTCGGGGAAGGACTCGGCGAAGTCGCCCCAGCGCACGATCGACGAGCTCAACAGGTCGAGTTGCTTTCCGGCGTGCGCCCCAACGATGCCCTCGCCGTTGATCTGTTGCCACAGGCTGTCCGTTGCGGAGTCCCACATGACCAGGTCGCTATTGCGCAGCAATCCGGAAACTCCGAAGCGCAGCACCTCGCCATCAACGCGAGCGTCGAACACCACAGCGGTGTTGCACAGCGGACAGAACGTGATTACCACGGGGCGATCGCCGACTGTGTCGTTGACCACCTCGTGGAACGTGAGGATCCGCAGTGGGAAGAATCGGCTGTCGTCGCCCTCAGTGAAGAGCACACCGGGCTCGCGGTCGTCGAGCCAGCCGTTCGCAGCAGCTACCGATTCGTATTCGGGTGCGTCGAGTGGGGGTATGGCGTCGCGGGGGTCGGACGAGGGGATGCCAACGTCGAGTTCTTCGAGATCGATGGTGCGGAGAGTCCAGTCGGTGAGCCAGGCTCCCGATGCCCGCTCGATGCGGGAGGGCAGCTCGACGTCAGATCGGTCGACGATCGTCGGTGGTTGGTCTTGCACCGGGGCCGGCGCGGCGATCGCCGCGTCCGGCCCCAGGAATAGCTCGTCGATGCGGCTGGCGAGCTGACCCTCGGTGAGAGGGCCGTTGTGCTTATCGATGACGAAGCCGTTGGCGTCGATGAAGACCGTGAACGGCATGCCGAGGCCGCCGAATTGGGTGTAGAGGCTGCCATCCGGGTCCTCAGCAAGGTCGAAGAGAACGCCGGTCTCATCGACGAGCGCGGCGGCCTTATCTCGCTCGTCCTGGATGTTGAGGCCGAGGAACGCTACCTGATCTCCAAGGCTCTGCTGCACCGGACGGAAGGCGGCTGATAGCTCAGCAACGCACGAAGGACACCACGATGCCCAGAAGTTCACTACCAGGGGCGTGCCGTGGTAATCGGCGAAGGTGGCGTTGCTGCCATCGAACATGGCGAACGAGGCGGTCGGGGCTGCGGGCCCGGCCGGCATCACCTCGCCGGGAGCCATGGTGGCTGCCGTCGAGGTGCCGCTCGAGTTGGTGAAGAAGGCCGCCCCCGCAACGAGGGAGATGACGAGGGCGGCACTGAGGCCAACGACCCGACGGCGGGAGGAATCGCCGAGGAGTGGGCCGTCGTAGCGGGACCTGATGAAGACATAGGCGATAGCAGCGACGATGATGCCGCCGAAGATGAAGCCCCAGACGGCAGCGTTCTCGCCGAAGATCTCGGTGGCACGCTGCGACAAGGTCTCGGTGAAACGGAAGGCACCGCTGTTGTTGAGGGCGCCGGCGCCGGACGCCAGGTTGGTGCCCCAGAACCACACGATGTAGCCCCCGGCCAGCACCAGCACGCCGCCGGCGATTCGGTTGATGTAGCGGGCAGAGCTGCGGAGGCGGCCAACGATGCTCTGCTTACCAAGAGCGACTCCGAGTGTCACGGTCATGAGCATGAAGGCCATGCCGAGGCCGTACACCAGGAAGGTCGCCGTCCCCGACACCAGGTTGGTGGCGGTGAGGTTGGTGGCCACGACCGAGAGGAAGACCGGCAGGGTGCAGGACAGCGAGGCCAGGGCATAGGAGATCCCGAAGCCGAAGACCGATCGCAGGTTGTTCCCCTTGCCCGCTCTCTTGGCCTTGGGCAGACGAACGTTGAGCTCGAAGCCGCGCAGCATGGCGATTCCGAGAACCACGATGCCGAAGCCAACCGCCAGGGCGATGTAGGGGATCCAGTCGATGACGGCGCGGAAGCCGGCCGTGATGGCGATGCCGGTGATGCCGAACACCACGAGGAAGGCAGACGACATGACGGCGCCAACGATCAGGGCACGGCGTAGGGCGGCCGGCCTAGAGGTGTCTTCGCCGTCGAGTCCGACGAAATAGGAGAGGTAGGCGGGGAGCATGGCGAAACCACACGGGTTCATGGTGGCCACGAGCCCCGCCCCGAAAGCGAGTGCGAGAGGTGCTTCGATCATTGCCTACAAAACGACCCGGGGCCGTCTCAAGTTGCCGATGTGTCGGCCAGCCGACAGTCGGTGTCCCGTAGCGCGCCCACCCAGAATCCGAGGCGCCTACCTAGGCTCGCTCGATGACGCCCGAGACAAACCCTGATCGACGGCCTCAGCCCAGATGACCGGAGATGTGGCGCCGGCGAGGCGAAACCGTTGGCGCCGGTTGCTGGGTGTCGCGGCATCGATGGCGCTTGTGGCCGCCCTCCTTGTCGGCGTCCTTCCGGCCATTGCCGATTTCGGCGAAGTGTGGGATGCCATCCAATCTCTGACCTGGCTCGAGACAACGAGCCTGCTCCTGGGCGCCGCCTGGAATATCTTCACGTACCAGCTCATCATCGTGGCAGCCCTGCCCGGCGTCACGCTGCTCAGGGCCTTTGTGGTTGGTCAGGTATCGACCGCCGTAACGAACACGCTCCCCGCGGGAAGCGCCATCGGCATCGGCGTGACGTACCGGATGTTCTCTTCTTTCGGGTTCGGGACTGGACCGATCGCGATCGCCTCGGTCGTCACCGGCCTGTGGAACACGTTCGTCAAGTTGGCTCTCCCGGTGGTGGCTCTGGCGTTGCTGACCTTTCAGGGGCGCAGCAACGCCGCGTTGCGGTCTGCGTCGCTCATCGGCGTGGCCGTGCTGGTCGGGGCCATCGGCCTGCTAGCGCTGATCTTGTCGAGCGAGCGATCCGCCCGACGAGCAGGGGAGCGGCTCGGCATCGTCGCCACCCGGCTCGCCAGGCCATTCAAGCACGGACCCTTCCGGCAATGGGGTGACGGATTCGTGCGTTTTCGCTCCCAGAGCATCGATCTGCTGCGCCGGCGCTGGCATCTGATCACGCTCGCCACCGTGATGAGTCACCTGGCGCTGTTCGCTCTCTTGCTGGTGTCCTTGCGGCATATGGGCGTTGCGGCCGACACCGTGACGGGCGCGGAAGCGCTGGCGGCCTTTGCAGTGGTGCGGCTCGTCACAGCGGTACCGATCACTCCTGGGAATCTCGGCATTGTCGAGGTCGGCCTCACCGCGGCCCTGGTGGTCGCCGGAGGCGATGAGTCGCTGGTGGTTGCTGCGGTACTCATCTATCGGGCGCTCAGTTATCTCCTGCAGGTTCCGCTCGGCCTGGTCGCCTACGCCATCTGGCGATCGAAGAAGTCGTGGCGAGCTCCCGTTGCGACCACGTGAGAATCCAAGTGGCCGGCCGGCTCGCTAGTCGTTGAGCGCCACTCGTCGTGGGGGTGCCCCGCCATGGCGGCTCGCGGACAGGGGGGAGGGGGATGTAGCTGAGGGAGTCGTTGTGCTGCATCTGTATCTCGTGACGAGTGGTGCCGCGTGAGCGTTGTACCTCAGAGGGTTGGGTGGCTAACGCTGATGTGCTCTACATGAGCGGTTCGAGTACATCCGAGGAGATCGGAGCGCGAGCCGAGATCGTCGTCGCGGCAACCAGAGACACCCACACCAGCGACGCCATCAGCAGATGACCGGTGACCAGTGCGCTGGAGTCGACGCGAGTGAACACGTGGGCGGCGCCGAGGCCAATGTTCACACCGTAGGCGACACCTGCCGCGTACAGGAGGGAGCGTTCCGCTCGGGGGCGCTCTCGTCGGACCGCAACCATGATCAGGTAGCCCAGGAAGACCAGACCGGCCGCGGCGACCACGCGGTGTGCGTAATGAGTGGCAACGAACCGGTTCGAGAGATCTGGAAACAAGGTGTTGCGGACCAGCGGCCACCCATCGACGTAGAGGTTGTGTACGTATGAGCCGAGAAGCAGCAGCGCCAGTGACCCGGCGGCAGCCGCGGCCAGGAGCAGCGTCCATTCTCGATCACGGTCGGCGGTGCCGGCGCCGAACGACGGTGAGGTCGTCACGAGCACGATCGTGAGCAGCGCCACGACGGTCATCGAGATGGCTAGATGCACGGAGACCAGATCCCTATCAAGAGCGCCTTTCACCACCAGGCGGCCCACCCAAGCCTGAACCCCGATAGCGGCCACCGCTGCGATTGCTGGAAGCACGATCATGAGCCGATGGCGGTGGTGACGCCAGGCGGCGACAGCGGTGGCGATGGCCAGGATGCCGACGAGCGCAGCCGCCCAGCGGTGGGTCCATTCGATGATCATGTGATACTCGGCGCGCGGCAACAATCCGCCGAGAAGTCCGTTCTCGCACAGCGGCCATCGGTCGGCGCATCCGTACCCGCTATCGCTGCCCCGCGTGAAGCCGCCAATGCCGACAAGGGCGAGCGTGGCCGCCAGGGCCAACCTGCTCAGACGTCGAGTCGACAGCACAGTTGCGAGCCTATGCCCGCGTCGCTTTCCCTACTCATCCGGTCGGAGCGGCAGCGTCATCAGTGACCACGGGTCGGTGGAGAGAGCCCGACGCCCGGGGACCTAGCCGACGAGGGCTCCTTATGATGCTTCGGATGCAGCGAGAGTTACCCGTCCTTATCCAGGGGGGCATGGGCGTAGCCGTTTCGGGATGGCAGCTGGCCAAGGTCGTGTCCGAAGCTGGACATCTCGGCGTCGTCTCCGGAACGGCACTAGATGCGGTGATGGTCCGACGTCTGCAGCTCGGGGATGCCGGCGGGCACATCAGGCGTGCCTTGGCCGCGTTCCCTGTCGCCGAGGCAGCCGAGACGATTCTCGCCAAACACTTCGTTGAAGGCGGCAAGGCCGACGATCGAAGGTTCAAGCAGACATCGATGAAGCGGGACAAGCCATCTCGCAACCTCGAGGATCTCCTGGTCGCTGCCAACTTCGTTGAGGTGTTTCTCGCCAAGGAGGGCCATTCCGGCCAGGTGGGGATCAACTACCTCGAGAAGCTGCAGGCCCCGACGCTGCCTTCCCTCTACGGAGCGATGCTCGCCGGCGTCGACTTCGTGCTGATGGGCGCTGGCATTCCACGCGCCATCCCGGCTGTTCTGGACAGGCTGGCCGAGGGACTTGCGGTCGACCTGAAGCTCGACGTCAAGGAGGTGGAAGGGGATGGGGTGTTCCACACACGCTTCGACCCCGCGGAGGCAATGCGCGGTGACGCTCCGACGGTGCCGCGACCGGCGTTCCTCGCCATCGTCTCATCGCATGTGCTTGCCGCCATGCTGGCTCGCAAGATCGAGGTCCCCGTTGACGGCTTCATCGTCGAGGCTCCGACCGCCGGCGGCCACAACGCACCGCCGCGGGGCAAGCTCCAACTGAACGAGACCGGAGAGCCCATCTACGGCGATCGTGATGTGCCAGATCTCGAGGCCATCCGCGCCCTCGGCCTGCCGTTCTGGCTGGCCGGGGGATACGCCGAGCCGGACCGGATTCGCGAGGCGCTGGAGCTGGGAGCCGCCGGCGTCCAGGTCGGCACCCCCTTTGCCTATTGCGACGAGTCCGGTTTCGGGGCAGACGTCAAGCGCCGCGTCATTGAGTTGAGCCGGCAGTCGCAGGCTCAGGTCTTCACCGATCCACTGGCCTCACCTTCGGGCTTCCCGTTCAAGGTGGTGCAGCTCGAAGGGACCCTGTCTGACTCGGACGTCTACGAGGCGAGGACTCGGGTCTGCGATCTGGGGTATCTCCGGACTGCCTATCAGATCGGTGACGGCAAGATCCGCTGGCGGTGTCCTGCCGAGCCGGTTGACGACTACGTGAGCAAGGGCGGAGTTGCCGAGGACACTTTGGGGCGAAAGTGTCTGTGCAACTCCCTCTTGTCAAATGTGGGACTCGGCCAGATTCAACGTCAGGGAGACCCGGAGCTGACTCTGGTGACTTCCGGCGATGACGTTGCCGATGTGGCACGTTTCGTCCCTGCCGGCGCCCATTCCTACAGGGCCGCCGACGTGATTCGCTACCTGCTGCCTGATGGGTAATGGGGTGAGCCACGGATCCCTGCCTCGGAAGCGGCCTCGAGCGAGAACTAGTCGACTGGCTGTAGCTCGAACACGCTGCGGTCGCCGGTCGCGGCGTAGTGCTCGCTGAACGCAGGCCACACCTCGACAAGGGCGGGCCACCATATTTCGGCTTCCGAGGCACTGAGCTCGCGGGACTTCACCAGAACGTTCTGTCCCTTCACCTTGACTTGCCCGCGAGCGGCGGCCCGCAGGTTGAGCACCCAAGGGTTGTCGCGTTCTCCTGCAGGACGGGCGTTGGCGACGAGGAACCTGTTCCCATCGCGAACGTAAACGAGTGGAATAGTGCGCTCCTGTCCGGAGCGTCGACCCACCGTCGTAAGAAGCAACGTTGGGACGACCAGGCTGCTGAGGGGCGGGAGTCGTCCTCTGGAGATACGGCCGATAAGGCGGTCTAGTGGGCTGACGACATGCTTGATCGCCCACACCGAGACCGGATGCGAGCCGACTCGGCCAGACCATGAGCGCCGCCCGTGAGATGGTTGTGACAAGTTCTTCTTATCTGGCGAGGGCCAGCAGCTGTCAACGCCTAGCTAGTACGCGTGCTCGCCTCTCGGCCGTCCTCGCAATCCGTTTTGACATCCGGCGAAATATGGGGGCATGGAATGGCAGCATCGCATACCAGTAGATCCTGCCGAACAAACCCTTGGTGGCGAATCGGGCTGATTGGTTGAGCCGGGAACCTCCTTCGGTCGGTTCGATGGTCCAACTCAGCCATGCGGTCCCCGGAACCTTCATCTCGGCGCGCAGGACCAGCCTTACGTTTGGCTCAACCTCGGCAACCCGGAAGAAGTCGAGTGACTCTCCCGGTCGCAGCTCCTCGGGGTGCCTTCGACCCCGCCGCAAGCCGACTCCGCCGATGAGCTTGTCGAACCGGCCCCGCAGCTTCCATGTCCAGTTCATTGTGTAG
>JAZFSG010000066.1:0-10495 GCA_036446035.1 Acidimicrobiia bacterium
GGGCATCAGCCGCGGGTGCGGATACGAGGAGACTCCGTCCTTGCTCACCTCGCGGCGGAATCCGTCAAGCTGGGGCTCATCGAAGCGGCGTTCGACATAGCTGCGGGCATAGATGCCAGGAGAGGCATGGCCCTGGATGTAGAGAGCATCGCCGGACCGGCCATCTGCCTTGCCCCGGAAGAAGTGATTGAAGCCAATCTCGTAGAGGAGAGAAGAAGAGGCATAGGTGGATAGGTGGCCGCCGATCCCGTCTGCCTCGTAGTTGGCCTTGATGACCATCGCCGCGGCGTTCCAGCGGATGTAGCGGCGGATGCGTCTCTCGAGCTTCTCGTCTCCCGGGTAGGCGGGCTCCGCCTCAGGGGGGATGGTGTTGATGTATGGCGTCTTGGTCGTCGTGGCTACGCCGATGTCTCGCTCCTGGCTGCGCTCGAGCAGCTTGGCCATGAGATACCTGGCACGCTGCGGTCCCTCGACGTCGATGACGCCGTCGAGGGAGTCGATCCATTCCTGGGTCTCGTCGGGATCGAGATCGGGGAGGTTGTCGTTGTGGTCATCCATGGGCGTTTGAGCCTATCGACACACATCGTCCGATGTTCGGGGTCCCGATCACAACGATCCGAGCTCGGCCGGGATCGCGTCAACGCTCACCAACTCCCCATCGCGCCAGACGGAAAGGGTCACGCGGCGGCGGACGTGGGCACCCGTCATCGCCGTCTGCAGATCACCGACCCCAGCAACCGGGTCCCCATCGATCGATACCACGATGTCCTCGGTTCGCAGGCCCGCTGCGGCGGCCGGGCTGTCGGGAATGACCTCTGTCACCTCGACGCCCTCGCTCTGTTCCAGCGCCTCCACTGCTCGCGGCGGCAACGGTCGCATTCCTCCGACGAGGCCGAGGTACGCCCGACGAACGCGACCCTCTGAGATGAGGGTGGAGATGATGGATTGGGTTGTGGCGTTGATCGGCACGGCGAGCCCGAGCCCCTGGCCGATGGGTGCTCCGATCACCGCGGTGTTGACGCCGATAACTCTGCCCGAACTGTCGGCGAGCGCACCTCCCGAGTTGCCAGGGTGGAGCGCAGCGTCGGTCTGTATCACGTTCTCGACGAGGCGCGTGATTCGGCCGTCGTTGGTCGGGAGGGCCCTGCCGAGCGCGCTGACGACGCCGGCTGTCACCGTTCCAGGAAGGCCGAGGGGGCTGCCCACGGCGATGACAAGCTGGCCGACGGCGAGTTCGTCGGCGTCGCCGAAGTCAACGGGTTGCAGGGCTTCCGCACGGAGTCGGATCACTGCAAGATCTGACAATGGGTCCGCGCCGACGACCTCGAAATCGTGCTCGGTGCCGTCGGAGAGCCCGGCGTCGCCGGCCTTGACTCGGCCGACGACATGTGCAGAGGTCACCGCGAAGCCGTCCGCAGCGATCACGAACCCCGAGCCGCTGCCGGGCCGATCGGGGAACGAGATGTGAAGGGCCGATGGCATGAGCCGCGACACCACCGTTGTCACCACCTGCGAGTAGGCGTCAAGAGCGTCCATTTCACGATGGTACGGAGGGGTGAAAACAACGCGGCAGGCGGCGCTTCTACCATTCCCATCCCTGGGGAGCCTCTATGTCGGAACAGATGGAATCAATTCGAGTTGTCCTGCGCGAAGGGTTCGCCCACGTCGGGCGGCTGCTGCGCGCCCACAAGTGGGCGTTCACGCTCGCGGCTTCGGGAGCGATTGCCTTCGCCACCTCGATCGTTGTGGCGGCGGTCGTCATCGGTCGAGTCTCGGAAGAGCTCATCATCCCCGTGCTCGACGGCGGAGAACCTCTCGAGAATCGCTGGATAGGGGCGGTGTTGGCCATCGGAGCCGTCGCTCTGTTCAAGGGTCTCGGCATCATCCTGCGTCGCACTGCGGCAGGTTGGCTGCAGTTCCGCAGCCAGGCCGACATGCGGTATCGGCTCATCGCTCATCAGCTCGGTCTGAAGCTCTCATGGTTCAATCGCCAGAGCACGGGCGACCTGCTGGCGGTGACCGAAACCGATGCCCGCCAGGCCACCTTCATCTTGGCGCCCCTCCCCTTCGCCACCGGGGCCACCGTGTTGCTTGTCATCACAACGGCAATCGTGACGATGATCGACGTCTGGATGGGCCTGCTGGCGATCAGCTTTCTCGTCGTGACCATCGTGATCGACGTGTTCGGGACCCGAAGGGTCTTCGCCGACTTCGAGAAGGTGCAGCAAACGCGGGGCAAGGTCTCGGGGCTTGCTCACGAGAGCTTCGATGGCGCTCTAACCGTCAAGTCCCTCGGTCGCGAGGATTACGAGACGGAGCGGATGAGGCAGGCATCCGATGGCTTGCGCGACGACATCATCGTTGTCACCAGGATCTGGGCCTTCTATCGGGCCATCGTCGAGAGCCTTCCGACAGCAACGATCATCGTTCTGTTGGTGGTCGGGGTGGTTCGCATCAACAGCGGGGACCTCGGTTCCGGCGATCTCATCACGGTCACCTACCTCGTCTCGTTGCTGACGTGGCCCATTCGCATGATCGCCTTCGTGTTGTGGGACATGAGCGAGAGCCTTGCCGGCTGGCGCAGGGTGGAGAGGATTCTCGAAGTAGGCGAGTTCGTAGAACACGGAAGCCTCATGGCGACACCCGCAGATTCCGGTGCTGCCGTTGCCGGAGACGAGGTTGCCTTCGGTTACGTCCCCGAGGAGCGGATCCTGTCAGATGTGCGCTGGGACATCCCGGCAGGAAGGACCATCGCAGTTGTCGGAGCGACAGGGTCCGGGAAGTCGACGCTCGCCATGCTGTTGGCGCGTCTGTGGGACCCAGACACGGGCGAGATCAGCCTCGACGGACGCGACCTCAGAGCCTTTGCCCGTTCCGAGTTGCCTCGAGAGGTCGCCTTCGTTGCCCAGGAGTCCTTCCTCTTCGACGACGACGTCACGGGCAACATCGCTCTCGGCGGGAAGAGCGGCAGCGAAGCGGTGCAGACCGCCGCCAGGCTGGCTGTCGCCGATGAGTTCATCGCCGAGCTACCGCATGGCTTCGAAACCCAACTCGGTGAACGAGGAACCACGTTGTCTGGCGGGCAGCGACAGCGCATTGCCTTGGCTCGAGCGCTGGTACGGAGGCCACGCCTGCTCATCCTCGACGACGCCACCTCGTCCGTCGATTCGTCCGTCGAGACCGAGATCCTCCGCGGCCTGAAGCGGGCCGACCTTCCATCGACGGTCGTCATCGTGGCGCACCGGCGGTCCTCGATCATGCTGGCAGACGAAATTGTCTTCCTTGCCGACGGCCGCATCCGCGCCCACGGAACCCACGACGAGCTACTGGCAGCAGAGCCGGGGTACGCCAGGCTTCTGGAGGCCTATGAGGAGGACCTGGCGCGCCGCGACGAAGAACGCCAACAAGCGGAGGCGGTGACATGAGCGACATCGCAACTCGCACTGCCCTGCGCCGGGTGTTCGGCATCGCGCCCGCTCTAGTGAAGGGACTCTGGCTGACCCTGGGCCTCTTCACCATCGGCACGACCATGCAGATCATCGTGCCCGTCGTGGTGCAACAGGTCATCGACTACGAGGTGCTCGATCCCGATGGCGTCGATATCGAGGGTGTCTTGTGGCGCGGCGGCATTGCACTCATCGTGGTGGTCGTTGCTGCTTTTGCTGCCAAGTTGGCGTTTGTCCGGCTGGCGATCGCCGCCGCTACCGGCCTGTCAGATCTGCGGGTCGCAACCTTTCGCCACCTGCATCGGCTATCGATGCTCCACGTACAGGGCGAGCGCCGCGGCGCCCTCGTCGCCAGGGTCACATCTGATATCGCCACCATCCAGGACTTCATGGAGTGGGGCGGCGTCGGTCTGGTGATCGGCATCTCCCAGGTGCTCCTCGCCGTCGGCGTCATGGTGTTCTACAGATGGCAGCTGGCCCTCTTGGTCGTCCTTGGGGTGCTCATCTACGTGCTGCTCGTTGCCTGGTTCCAGAAGATCCTGTCTCGAGCACACGACAAGGTCCGGCTACGCGTCGCTGACGCGCTGGCGGCTATGGGCGAGGCGATATCGGGCCTGGAAGCGGTGCGAGCATTTGGGGCCGAGGATGCGACCCTCTCCAAGGTCTCCAAGACGCTCGATGCTCAGTTCGAAGAGGAGTTCCGCACGGGACGGTTAGGGGCCTTCTTGTTCTCGTCGGCCGAAGTCTTCGCCGGGGCCATCACCGCAAGCGTTGTCGGTGTCGGGGTGTGGCTGGGGGCGGCCGAGGGCGTGACCGCCGGCACCCTTGTTGCCTTCCTCTTCCTGGTCAACCTTCTCGTAGATCCGGTCCAGCTGCTCGTGGAGACCCTCGACCAGGCTCAGACCGCCGGAGCCGGCATCCGGCGGATTCTGGATGTGCTCGACACCGAGGTAGATGTGCCCGACCCCGTCGACGGAGTTGACCTTCCTCCGGGGCGTCTCGAGGTTGCCATCGAGGGCGTGCGGTTCCGCTACCCGACCGGCGATGACGTTCTGTCAGAAGTGGATGCCCACATCGGCGCAGGGGCACGGGTCGCCGTTGTCGGCGAGACCGGCAGCGGCAAGACCACCTTCGCCAAGCTGGTGACTCGACTGCTTGATCCGGCAGAAGGTCGCGTGCGGGTTGGGGGGGTCTCGGCTGACGAGATCAAGTTCTCGAGCCTGCGCCGCCGTGTCGCCTTCGTGCCCCAGGAGGGCTTCCTCTTCGACACGACTGTCGCCAACAACGTCCGCTACGGGAAGCCAGACGCCAGCGATGCCGAGATCCTGGCGGCTTTCGACGACCTCGGGCTCGGCGACTGGGTACAGGGATTGCCAAATGGCGTCGACACAGAGGTAGGGGAGCGCGGTGGCAATGTCTCTGCCGGGGAGCGCCAGCTGGTGGCCCTGACTCGGGCCTGGATCACCGATCCCGATCTGCTCGTGCTCGATGAGGCGACGTCGGCGGTCGACCCAGCCCTCGAGGTCCAACTGCGGAGGGCCATCGAGCGCCTGACAGGCGGCAGGACCTCCATCACTGTCGCTCACCGACTGTCGACTGCCGAAGCTTCGGATGAGATCTTCGTCTTCGACGCCGGTCGTCTGGTTGAGAGGGGGGGCCACGCCGCTCTTGTTGACGCCGGGGGCGTATACGCCTCTCTCCATGCAGACTGGGCATCGAGCACCTCTACCTGAGCACCGCTTCAGTATCAGCCGGCAGGAGCCGATGCAGGTAGACAATGGCAGTCGAAGCAACCATCCTCGTCATCGAGGACGAGGAGTTCACGGAACGGGTGATCCGTGCAGCTCTGCGCGACCGTCCCTTTGAGATCTTCGCCGCCAACAATGGCGAGGTCGGCTACGAAATGCTCAAGGATCTCCGCCCGGACGTGCTGTTGCTCGACCTTTCGCTGCCCGGCAAGGACGGCTGGGAGGTTCTCGAGGACATGCGTCGGGACCCGGCGTTGCAGTCGATTCCGGTCATCATCGTTAGCGCCCAGGGGCGGTCCGCCGTCGAGGCCAGGGCGGCCGATCTCGACATCTCGGCTCTAATCAACAAACCGTTTCGGGTTCCTGAACTCCGCCAAGCCGTGGATATGGTGCTCGGCGCCGCCGAAGTCGCCTGATCCATAATTCGGTCTGTGACTCCGTATCTGTCGCTACCCTATGCCCCTGCCTAGGGCACTCGCCCCGCTCACATTTCCGTCCCAACGTGCTGCGGTTCGAGTCGTGTTGATGCGATGGGACGGACGGCTTAGGCCGCGATTCAGAAGGAATTGAATGAACATCTATGTTGGGAATCTTCCCTTTTCCACCACCAACGCCGACCTAGAGGACCTTTTCGGTCAGCATGGCTCGGTCATGTCGGCTGCGGTCATCATGGACCGTGACACCGGTCGCTCGCGGGGCTTCGGCTTCGTCGAGATGGGCAGTGACGATGAGGCTCGCGCCGCCATCGAATCACTCGCCGGACACGACATGGGGGGCCGTCCACTTACGGTCAACGAAGCAAAGCCTCGTCGCTAGGCGACCATGGCGAATGAAGACGTCGTTCGGGCGGCAGGCACCGTCGTCGCTACGTTGCGCAACGCAACGTTCAAAGTGAAGACAGATGCCGGGCTCGAGGTCATCGCCAAAGCATCCGGCAAAATGCGCCGGGGGCGACTGATCCGGATCATCCCGGGCGACCGAGTCGAGGTCGAGGTTTCGACATATGACCCCACGCGGGGCCGAATCATCTGGCGACACCGCTGACCGAGCTTCGAAAACGAAGAGAGAAACGGCGCCTTCGGGCGCCGTTTCTCATTTGGTAGCTGCGACCAACTCCCGCAACAGCCCAGGCCCCTGGTAAACCAGTCCGGTGTAGGCCTGCACCAGATCAGCACCGGCGTCGATCTTGGAGGCAGCATCCGCCCCGCTGACAACGCCACCTGCGGCGATGATGGGCAGCCTGCCCCCGGTTCGTCGAGCGATCTCCGACACCATCCGCGTCGACATCTTGGTAAGGGCAGCTCCACTGAGTCCTCCAGGTTCTGTGGCAAGTGGTGAGGACAAGCCGTCTCTTCGCAACGTGGTGTTCGTGGCTACCACACCGTCTATCCCACTCCCCATCACCGCCTCGAGGGCCTGATCGAGCTGATCGTCGTCAAGGTCCGGGGAGAGCTTGACGAGTACGGGGACGCTGCCGCGACGGTCGACTATGGCACTAAGAAGCTCCGCCAGTCGGGGACCGCGCTGCAACTCGCGCAGCCCTGGCGTGTTCGGCGAGCTGACATTGATGGTCAGGAAGTCGGCAAGCGGTGCGAAACGATCTACCAGGAGGAGGTAGTCCGCTGCAGCCTCGTCGAGATCCGTGCTGCGTTGCTTTCCCAAGTTGACTCCAACGACGGTGGCAACACTGCTGTCACGCAACCGCTTGGCCACGAAGTCGGCGCCCCGGCTTGGGAAGCCCATTCGATTGATGACTGACTCATCTTGGGGCAGACGAAAGACTCGCGGCCGTTCGTTACCCCGCTGCGGTTCGGGGGTGACCGTCCCCACCTCGACATGCCCGATCCCGAGGCGTCCCAAGCCGCGCAGAGCGATGGCGTCCTTGTCGAAGCCGGCGGCGATACCGATGCGATTGCGGAAGTTGACGCCAAAGAGGGTCACCGGGTCTGCCGGCACGCCCCAGCGGTGCTGCACCGCCCACCCCAGCGGGGGTACGGCACCTGCCGCCTGGCTCAGCCGGACGGTGAGGTTGTGGGATCGCTCTGGGTCCATACGACGAAGCACTCCGAGGGCGAGGCGATCAGCCATCGAGGTAATCGATGACGGTTGAGTGACTCTTGGCGTCGAGCACTTCGAGTCGGAGGAGGCGATCGACGAGGTCACGCACAGAGATCACCGAGTGGAACCGATAGCCGGCGGCGGCGAGCGCTTCCGAAGCGCCGCCAAGGCGATCGATGAGGACGACGATGTCTGTGATAGCGAGCCCCGCGGCCGCCAGCTGGGAGATCGCTTCGATCTTGGTTTCACCGCTCGTTGCCAGATCATCGATGACAACGGCGGTGTCTCCCTCAGCGAAGACCCCCTCGACGGACTTCTTGGTGCCGTAGTCCTTGACCTCTCGGCGTGGGTAGACCATCGAGGCTCCCGTCTGCAGGGCAATGGCGCTACCGATCGGGAGCGCGGCGTACGGCAGCGCCGCGACGTGGTCGAACTCGAGGTCGGTGAGGATCCCGGCCATCTCACGAGCGACGCGCCGCAACAGATCGGGTCGGGCGGTCAGCCGCCGCAGGTCGACATAGATCGGTGACGACGCCCCCGACTTCAGGGTGAACTCTCCGAACTGAACGCAGCCGGCTTCGAACAGTCCGATGGCGAGCTGATCGAGCGGGGATGTGCCAGGAATCGGATCCACCTCATTGATGGCTGTTCGCAAGGCCTCTGCGGCGGCGCCTCGGTCGCCGGCGCTGGCGATGGCTCTGCTCACGGGAACCAGCAGGCCGCTGCCGTCGCCGCGCTTGCCGACGGCTACAGCATCCTCCAGGTCTGCGCCCTGGGCCCCGACCCCTGGCGCCAGGATCCACGCGTCTGGAGCCAGTTGGCGCACGGCGGCGAGTTGATCGGGAGCGGTAGCACCGACGACGTAGCCGATGCCGGGCCCGCCGATGGATGTGACCACGTGTTCGAACAACGGCCTGCCGTCTGCCATCGGCGAATCTTGAAGCTCGCCGCTGCCGGGATTCGAGGTGCGGGCAAGGACGAAGACGCCCTTGCCGGGCCGCAGGAAGGGCTGAAGCGACTCGGCGCCCAGGTACGGACTGAGGGTGACCGCATCGGCACCGAGCCCATCGAAGATGGCGTCCGCGTATGCCGCTGCGGTTGACCCGATATCTCCCCGCTTGGCGTCGACGATGACCGGGATGTCGTCAGGTACGGCAGCGATCACGTCTCGCAGGGCTTCCCAGCCCTTGCCGCCGAAGACCTCGAAGAAGGCGATGTTCGGCTTGAACGCCGCCGCCGAGGAAGCCGTCTGCTCGATGAGACGCAGACAGAAGCTCTTGGCGGCCGCGGCCGTCGCCGTCGCCAGGAGCTCGGCGTGGGGATCGAGGCCGACACACAGCAGCGAGTCAACAGACTTGGCTCTGGCTTCAAGCCGGCGGAACATCAGGCTTTGCCGAGAACCATGGCGAGCAGCGCCATTCGAACGTATAGGCCGTACTCCATCTGGCGGAAGTAGGCCGCCCTGGCGTCGGCATCAACCGCCGGATCGATCTCGCCCACTCGAGGGAGTGGGTGCATAACGATCATGTGTTCCTTGGCCTTATCCATCGTCTCGGGGGTGATGATGTATGCGCCCTTCACCAACTCGTAGGCGGCCTCGTCGGTGAACCGTTCCTTCTGGACTCGGGTCACATAGAGCACGTCCGTCTCTCCGAGCACGGCATCCAGCGATTCGTGCTCGGACTGTTGGATTCCCTTGGCCGCGACCTCCTCGGTGACGTCGGAAGGCATCGTCAGCATGTCGGGCGACACATAGTTGAGAGTCACGTCATAGTTGGTGAGGAGGCGAGCGAGAGAGTGGACCGTCCGTCCGTACTTGAGGTCGCCGACCATGGTCACGGTGAGCCCGTCAACGGCTCCCAGCTCCTCGCGGATCGTGAACAGGTCGAGGAGGGCTTGGGTGGGATGTTCGCCAACACCGTCTCCGGCGTTGATGATCGGCTTGGTCGCGAACTCGGCCGCCATGGCTGAGGCCCCAACCTCGGGGTGGCGCAGGACGACAACGTCCGCGTAGCACTCGAGGCTGCGAATGGTGTCAGGAAGGGATTCGCCCTTGGATACCGACGAGTAGTGAACCTCGTTGATGGCGATGACGCTTCCGCCGAGGCGCTCCATCGCTGCCAGGAAGGACGATGACGTACGCGTCGATGGTTCATAGAAGAGGTTGGCGAGGATCTTCCCCTTCAAGAGATCGAACGTGCCAACCCTGGCGACCATCTCTCGCATCTCGTGGGCCACCTCGAAGGTGTAGTCGAGCGACTGGTGATCGAACTGCTTCACGGACAGGATGTCGGCGCCGTAGAAGGGAGCCGTCCTCTGGTCCCCGAATGGAAGATGGGCGTTGGATGTCATCGTTTCTCCGTTCTTATGGCCTGGCCGCTTCCCGGCAGGGCCTTGATCACTCCGTCCTTGTAAACCTCTTCGGTCCGCAGCACAACTCTGCGAACCCGTCCTCGGACCCGGCGGCCCTCGAACGGCGTCCACCCAGCTTTGCTGATCATCGCAGCCCCGCTGATGGTCCAGCTGTGATCCTCGTCGACCTCGACGAACGTGCTGTCATCTGTGGGCAATCCGAATACCTCGCTTGGTCGATCATGCATGCGCCAGATGAGGTCGTCGATGGTGAGCAGATCCCTGTGCACAGCGTCGATGAGAAGCGGGAGTGCTGTTTCCAGGCCGGGGAAGCCGGGTGGCGGCGTCTGGCTGTCCTTCTCTGCGGGGAGATGGGGCGCATGGTCTGTTGCGAAGCAGTCGATCACCTCCAGGTGTTGCCACAGAGCTGCCTGATCGTCTTCGCTCGCCAACGGTGGGCGCACGGTCGATCGTCGCTCGCCGATGGCGTGAGAGTCCTTCTCGGTCAAGAAGAGATGGTGGGGGGCCACCTCACAGGTAACTGCGATGCCCGAGTTCTTGGCGTCGGCGATGAGCTCGATCTCGGACCGAGACGAGACATGGCAGATGTGGATGGGCCGGCCGACGATGCGGGCCGTCTCGATGACCGCGGCGGCGGTTGGCCCTTCGGCGTGTGCAACGACGGCACGATCGAGAGGCCAGGCCGCTAGATGGTCGGCCCAATCCGAGACATCGCCGAGGCGAAGCTCGCCGTATGTGTCGTTGAGGTACATCTTGAGGCCGGCGGCCTGGGGCGCCATCGCCGCAGCCTCGACAACGTTTCCAGAGCTGGCGCCGACGAAGAGGGCGTAGTCGCAAGTAGCAGCGGCTGCTGCCAGCTGCAACGTTGCG
>JAZFSG010000067.1:0-12503 GCA_036446035.1 Acidimicrobiia bacterium
CCGCTGATAGAGGACGCCGGAGTCGAAGCCCAGTTGGTCCATGGTCGCATCCAGCGCCTTGCGCCCGAACTTGTTGGCCGGCATGAAGTAGGCGCTGCACAGCTCCCAGATGTCGAGCAGGGCGAACCCCGGCCGGGTAATGCCATCTCGGATCCGCTCGGCGAGCTGTTTGTCGAAGCTGGTGCCGCGATACACGTAGCTCGCACCGTTGACCCCAACGGTGCCGCAGATGTCGAGAGGGTGCTCCAGGTTCCCCCCAGGCGTAGTCGACGTCACCGCCCCCTCGGGGGTGGTGGTCGAGTGTTGGCCTCCCGTCATGCCGAAGTTGAAGTTGTTGAACACCAACACCGTTATGCCAACGTTGCGCCGGGCCGCGTTGACGAGGTGGGTGCCGCCGATGCCGGTGCCGCCGTCACCCATGATCACGATCACGGTGAGGTCCGGCCGCGCCAGCTTGATGCCGCTGGCGTATGTGACGCTGCGGCCGTGCAGGCCGTGGAAGGCGCTTGTCTTGAAATACTGGTCTGACAGGCCGGCGCATCCGATGTCGCTGACGATGACCACCTGGGCCGGGTCGAGTTTCAGGTCCGATAGCGCCGTGTTGAGCTCGTCGAGAATGCTGCCGTGACCACACCCGGGGCAGAAGGGATAGGGGGTCTCGTTGCGATAGGTGCTGAGGGGGGTGATCGTGGTGTCCGTCATGTCATCGCCCAAGGATCTCGGCGGGGGTGATCATCTCGCCATCGACCCTGTTGACCCCGATCACCCGGCGACCCCCGGCCAGGCGCTCGATCTCTCGGCGATAGAGACCGAGGTTGAGCTCGGGAACGATCACCTTATGGATACCGACGAGGGCTTCGTCGATGGCGGTCTCGGGCACAGGCCACAGGCTGTGTACCACCATCCCGGAGACCCTGTCCCCCCCCGCTCGGGCCTGAGCCACCGCGGCACGAACGGCGCTCCCGGTGGCGCCGTAGCCGAGCAGCAGCGTCGACGCTCTCGCCTGCAGGTCGATGTCGACCAGCTCGATCTCGTCGCGGTGCATCTCGATCTTGTCGGCGAGGTGGTGGTTGAGGGCGTCGATGGTTGGCGTGTGCTTGGTGATGTAGCCCTCTTCGTCGTGTGTCGATCCCGTGAAGCGGACCGTCTCCTCATCACCGAACTCGTGCAGCGGGAACACATCGTCGGGGGGGTCGTAGCGGCTGGGCGGGCCGACCGAACTGGTCTCTCGTGAACGGACCACTATCTCTGGGTACGACGACAGGTCGACCGTCGTCAGTGTCATCGCCAGGTCCTTGTCGGTGAGTAGGAACACAGGGCACCGGAAGCGCTCGGCGAGATCGAAGGCCTTGGCGGTCAGCCAATAGGCCTCGGTCACGGTCGAGGGCGAGAGTGCGATGATCGGGTAGCCGCCGGCGGTGCCCCAGCGCACGAACTGGACGTCGCCCTGAGAGACGGTGGTGGCTCCACCCGTCGACGGCCCGAGCCGTTGTACATCGACGATGACCATCGGCACCTCGCCCATGATGGCAAGGCCGATGTTCTCGCTGTAGAGGCTGATGCCGGGGCCACTGGTGGCGGTCATGGTGCGGGCGCCGGACACGGCGGCACCAATGCACATGCCGATGGACGCGATCTCGTCCTCACCCTGGATGGCCACTCCCCCTGCCTTGGGGAGCTCGCGCATCATCGACATGAGGATGGCCGAAGCCGGCGTTATCGGGTAGCCGGCGAAGAAGTCGCAGCCGGCGTCAAGGGCGCCACGCACAATGGCTGTGGATCCGTCGATGTACTCGCGCATTTGCTCCCCGGGGTTATCTAACGCCCAAAGTGGCGGCCACGGAGGCTTCCATGTAGGGCCAAAGGACTCCATGCGCAGCTGACACGCCTTATTGGGACCGATGACCCCTGCCAGTCCAGGTGAGAGTTCCAAGCTGTCGGAAGAGGAAAGGGGGCGCATATGTCTGTGCATACACCTGAACGCTCGGCCGAGAAGGCCGGGTCATATGTGACCGATTCCGGAAACCGATCGCGGCTCTTGTGGATACTGGCCTTGATCGCCGTGGTGGCGATCGTCGGAGTTGGGCTGTGGTTCGTACTCGCCGGCGATGACGTGCCGAAGGCAACTTTCGACGGGGAGAGGGCCACCTACAGCGGCCCTAGCAGCTTCGAAGCCGGAGCCATCACTTTCACCTTCGACGCCACTGACTGCGACACGGAGGTGGCGTTCGTAGTGACCGAGATCACCGACGAGGCGATGACCCTGGCGGACATCGAGGCATATACGGCCACTAACTCAGCCCGGTCGGCTCCCGCTTGGGCTGGCCGCTTCCATATCACCTTCGTCACTCCGGACGAAGTGGTCGAGAGCGAGTTGACGCTAACGGAGGGCACCTGGCTCGTATCGACCAACACTGCGCCGAACGACACCGATCGGGTGTTCCCGGCCGGCCTGATCGAAGTGAAGGGCTAGGAAGGGTTCATCCCGGTGGACGGCGAGCGCCGCCCCTAGGCGTGCAGCTCGATGATGTCGCCGTCGACCACAATGTGGTCGGCGCCGACCTGCTGTCCCTCGAAATCGCCTCCGCCCCAGAGGCGGGCGAATTGGAGTGACTCGGCGAAGTCACGATGTACCAGACGCGCCACGTCCAGCACGGTCTCTCCTGAGCGAACCGTGTAGGGCCGTCCCATGTCCGGTGGCTCGTGAGGGATCTTCGTATAGACGCGCACGATGCCGAGCTGTCGGAAGAGCCAGTTCCCGATCTCATGGAGCCCCTCGCTGGTCACCGCCGAGGCTGTCAACGTTGGGTAGGCGTAGCCGGTGAGCTCGCGGAGAACAGTCAGTTGCTCGTCAACCTCTGGGATCTCATCGGCGAAGTTGGCGATGACGACTGTCGGCAGCGAGACCGCGAATGGATCGTCGTCGATGATCGGAGCCTTCGGGGCGGAAGCGGGCCATACGGCAGAGAGCCTGACCTTGCGAGCGGCCAACACATCATGCAGAACAACGAGTTCTTCGACGCACCCGGCATGGCCGAGGTCGACAACCAGCAGCGCACCATCTGCCTGCTGCATGGCGTTGGCGATCCACGGGAACTCATGGGTATCCGTAATCGGCGGCAGATCTATCAGCTGGAGAGAGACGTCGTCTACGCCGAGCATGCCCGGCAGGGGCCACTGGGTGGTGAAGGGGTGGGGCGCCACCTGGGCGTGCGAGCCGGTGAGGGCAGCATGCAGCGCCGACTTCCCTGTGTTGGGCGGTCCCAGCAGCACCAGTTGGGCGGCACCCTCCGGGCGGACGGCGGTCGGCGGTCCGGTGCGAGCACCTGCCTTCGACGGCCCGGCCAGCTGGTCGCCGAGCTCCTTGATGCGGGACTTGATGTCCGCTTGAAGGTGTTCCGTCCCCTTGTGCTTGGGGATGGTGCGCATCATCTCACGCAACAGATCGAGCCGTTCCCCGGGATCCCGGGCCCGTCGATAGGCAGCTTCCGCCTTCTTGTAATCGGGGGACACGTTGGCCGGCATGGCCTCTTCAGCCTATTTGCAGTTGCGATCCCACCGCTAGTCCAAGCCCAACGACCACCAGGGTGGCCACGGCTGAGGTTGTCAGCAGGGTGTATCGACCCCTTCGCAGTCCCACGCCCAGGAGGGTCATGGGGACCAAGCCCGCCGTCGTAGCCAAAGCGGCCGGCGTCGACAGGCCACCGCTGACGCCCCCGACCGCGGCGGCGGCGCCTGCTAGCGACAAGGCCCACCACGTCAGGCGAACAGCAGCGCCTCGGCCGATGCGGACTGCTAAGACTCGCTTGCCCGCGGCGGCGTCAGATGCGACGTCCGGTAACTCGAAACTCAAGATCATGGCCAAGTGGATCGGAACCAGAACCGCCATCGACCACCACAGCGCAGCCGACGGAGTTCCCCCCTGCACCAGCGCGCCGACAAGGGGCACGGCACCCGCCACGACCAGCGACACAGTGATCTCTCCCCAGCCAGAGGCGACCAGGCGCGCCGGCGGCATCGAGTACGACCACGACACACCTAGCGCGGCGAGTCCGACGGCGGCAGCCGGCAGGCTGTAGGTGGCCACGGCGACTGCGGCACCGAGCGCCGCCGCAGTAGCAAACGCAGCCGAACGCAGGGCGACAACCGGGCGGAGAAGCCCCTCTCCGAGAACCCCGCTTCCGCCAGAGAACAGGGTTCGATTCTCGACAAGGCGGTCGGCGTCGACGTCGGCGTACTCATTGACGTAGTGGGCAGTGATCTGGGTAGCGCTCACCATGAGCTGTGCCACTGCATAGTGGACCGCGTCGATGGCTTCAGTCGTGGCGGCGCCAACAGCGAACATCAGCAGGCCGCCGAGTAAGAAGTGCGGCCGGCTGAGACGGATGAACGCCCACAAGGACTTCATTCGCAGAACATGTTCAGCCGGCCGGAACGCAGTCGGTGGGGAGATCGTGCGTGCGCTGTTGGGTGAACTGGCCTAGATCCTCGCCGTTGATCGACAACGTTGCCGCTTTGATGTGCGGCTGAGCAGCGATCCTCAATTGGTAATCGGGTGACACCAGCTGCTCAGTCCACTCCACGGTGGCCGTTACGGACGTGCCGGCAACGGCCTCGACCAGCACGGCAGCAACCGGTCTTCCTTGCTCGGTTTCGAGCCCTCCTAGAGCTGACTCGCCGTCGACCGCCAACTCGACGACCGTAGCGTCCCGAGGTAAGAAGAAGCTGGTCCACCACACGCCCCGACGACCCCCAGGGCCTGCCGGCAGAAAGTCGATGCGATCGGGGAGCTCATTGGTGAGGGTGGCCGAGATGCGGCCGTGCAGCGTGCACCCCTCGATGGTCGTCGTGACCTCGATCGCCGTCCTTGTGAACAGGTCCACCTTGTTGGCACCGAAGTTCTGCACGCTGGCCTCGAGATCACCGGGATCACCAGGAAGCATGGATCCGTCTACTCCGGCGTTGTGCAACGCCTCGTCGATATCGGGATCGCCGGTGAAGAGGCCGAGTCGGCTCTCAGAGAACGAGCGTCGCAATGCCCCGACCAACGCTCCGGTGTCCCCCTTGATCCCTCCGAGCAACTGGTCGAAGATCTCTCCGAATACAGATGCAAGGTAGGCGTTGTGGAGTTCCTGAACGGGGAACCGTCGATACGAATCCACGAGGAAGCTGGTGGAGAGTTGGGCAGGGTCTAGAGGTTCGCCTTCGACGGTGATCGTGGAGAAAGCCTCCAGGATGTACCCGACACCAACCAGATCTACGCGAACGATGGCGTCGGGTGCGATCCCGGTCGTCAACTCGTAGAGACGACCGGCCACGTCTGCGACGGTTGGAAAGTGGGGAGAAAGGTTGACGTTGAGCCACAGGGTCGTGTTGGCCAGGAACTCTCCGTAACGATTGAGGTAGTCCTCCGGGGCGTCGACTGCCAGGAAGTCGCCGGCAGCATCCTTGTCTCTGAGACCATGAACGTCCCTGGCTTGCTCGAGAGCGAGCTCGCCGCCGTCTATCGCCAGTAACGCTACGAACCCCATCAGACCAGAGGTGGCCCTCAGCTCGGCCCCGTTCTCGAACAGAACGAGCACCCGGTAAGGCTCATCGCCATCAACGGCACTCGTCAACCGATCTGCCACATGGGTGGCAGCGCTCAATCCCTCAACGAGCGAATCGTTCAGTTCCGTGATCCGATCCAGCCGTCGGCGGATGGCGCCAGAACGCGGCCGCGGCGCGTCGTCGACCACCTGTTGAGCTTTCTCGCTGTGGCCGCGAGCACGGTGCAACGATTGGCGGAGAGATTCGAACACAGCCGGGTCGATAGTGGTGCCATCGAGGAGTGCTGGCCGGTCGGCTTCGAGGAAGTCGAGTACTTCCAGTGCAGCAAGCGACGTCCCGCGGGCTGCGGCCACCCCGGCATCTGACGCGCGGAGTTCGGTTCCGGCGAAAGGCAAGAGGCGTATCGGACAGAGAGTCAATCCGTCGAGGCGGCTGTCGACAGCATCCAACTCGACCACAGCTTGCTGGAGCGTTAGACGTGCCCCGGACAGGTTGCCGGCGACAGCCAGGTCAGCTGCCTCATCACCGAGGTCGGCAGCGGCCTCGCCGTGGCTTCGAGCGGAGTCCAGATCGCGGTAGGCCAGCCACCCCCACACCATGCCCGCCACCACCACGGTCAGCAGGATTCGCCGACGCCGAGTCATAGCGGGATGCAGCTAGCTAACTGGACGTCGACTGAGACCGAGGTCAGGCGTCGGTCCGTGACCGAACGATCCACACCAGAGAGATGCCAACAGTGATCAGAAGTAGTGCACCGGCTGCGAGCCAGCCCGACTGGAAGCCACCAGTGTTCGGAAGTCGTTCGCCGCCTCTACCTAATGTGTTGCCCAATACAGCTGCCGTGCCGATGGTCGTTGCGGCCGGGTCGCCGGTGGTTACTTGGCTGTCACCGGGGTCGGTGGTTGGGGGAGTGGTTGTGGTCGCCAGCGTGGTCGCAGGCACCGTGCCGCCGGAGTATGGCTCCTCGTTGTCTTGCGCGAAGACAGATCCGGGCAGCAGAGAGGCCACGGCCACAGCCATCACCACCAACATCAGCCATATTCGTAGTGCCATCGCCCTTCCTCTCCTTCGTCAATACACACTGAATGTATTCAGAGCATAACTCTAAGTATCCACCAAGTATAGACCTCTTATTGACTCCTGTCGCCTCACCGGTCGCTTTTCGGCAGGCCCCCACGCTGGTTGACCGTCGTCGCTGCCAGGGTTTGCGCCTTGACCAGGGCTCTCTCGGAGTCTTCGCCTCTCGCCAGAGCGTCGATCAGTCCCGCATTGAAGGTATCCCCGGCCCCAACGGTGTCGACGATCTTCACTGAAACCCCCGACACAGAGGCGTGGTCGCCGCCCGCCGAGTAGAGATCCGCTCCGTCTTCACCGTGGGTGACGCAAACCCAGCTCAGCGATGGATTGGCCGTCATCCACGCCATCGGGTCTGCCGTCCCGACGATGTCTGCCACCGCCGAGGCCTCTTCATCGTTCACCTTCAGCAGGGTCGATTCGGCGAGCCCTCGGGCGATCACGGCGGAGACCACATCCGGGGGACGCATGGTGACATCGAACACCTTGACACGAGCGTCGGACAACCCGAGGAGCCGCCACAGCGCGCCGGCGCTACGGGCATCTCTGGCCGCCAGCCCGCTGAAGACGAACACGTCGTGGTCGGGAAGTGACTCGGGGCCAACGATGGCGTCCCATGCCGCTGGACCGCAGATCGTGAAGTCATGGCTCCCATCCTCGGCGAACACAACCTCAACCGTTCCCGTAGGAAGTTCGTCGTCCATCTCCACCATGTCGTCTGCAACGCCGTGTTCGGACAGAGTCTCGAGTATCCACTCGCCATCGTTGTCACTACCGAGCCGGGAGACGAGGTAGGTCTCCCAGTCGAGGGCAGCGAGATGGACGGCAACGTGCAATGGCGACCCGGCGACCATCCGTCGATCGGGATACTCGTCGATCAACGCCTCTCCGAAGAGGATGGCCCGTGGTCGCATGCCGCGAGCCTATGCGTCCGGAATGAAGGCAGCGAAGACGCCTTCCGCCACGCGCCGTGCCGGCCCATCAAGGGGCTGCACCCAGATGCCAACGTCTTGGTCATCGACCGTACCGGCGTAGACGAACGACTCACTGTCCCGAGCCCAGAACTCGATGCTTTGAGCGAACTGATCGAAGAAAGGCAAGTAGTCGCGCCCCAGAGTTGCGCTGGGCACGAAGGGCTCGAACTCAGTCGTGGCCTCGCCATCCCAGACGCTCCACGCGAAGCCGACGGACGCGGACGAGAGGAAGAGCAGCTTCTGCGAGTCCGGCGACCAGAAGAAGGTCACGGCGTTGGACTCGTCGATCACGGTCGAATCGCCGCTCTCCACATCGACCACGGTGAGCGCCCCAGGGGAGGAAACCCCCGACTGCGCCTCGAAGGCGACCGTTACCGCAGGCGGCGCCTGGTCGAGGATTCGATAGGCCAGGCGCTCGCCATCCGGGCTGACGACGAAGTGGACGAATCCCTCGTATGAGGCGAGAACCCGCGGCGCTGCGCCCATAATACCCGAGACCACTAACTCCTGGCGGTCGCTCTCTACCTGTCGCACCCAGAAGAGTTGATCGCCCACCCAGGCCGGGGCCTGGAAGAGCCCAGGGTCGACGCCGAGGGAAGTCCCATGGTCCCCCGGTTCCGGATCGCGCGGCACGACCTGGATGATCTCGAGGCGGTTGCCCACTCCGATGTTGGCCAGGATCTCGAATCCCGTCGGGTCCCACGCGAAGTAGAACGGCTGGCCCGAGGCGACCATCGACTCGACGCCGCCGCCGGCCGCCACGTCGATGTATCCCGCCTCCAGTCGAGTTGCGCCATTGCGGAGTATGACGAGGCCTTCGCCCGGCGGATTCCAGGAGAGGTAGAAGGGTGGATTGCCGACCGAGGCACGCGTACGGTCCGAGCCGTCGGGAAGAGCCGTTACCACGACGATCGGCTGTGAGGAGCCTGCCGACACCACTTCAGTCCACGCCAGCCGCTCCCCACCGGGTGACCAGGTCGGTTGGATGACCAGGCGGTCGGAACCGTCTACGAGCGTGACGGGATCGGATCCATCCGGGTTCATGGTCAGCAGGGACCCCGGTCCCGCCAGCACGACCAACCGATTGGCCTCGGCCGACGGCACGGTGGTCGTCGTGTCGGCAGCGCTCGAACATGCCGCTCCGACGATCAGGAATGCCATTGCGAGGTGCCGCATCGGGCAACGGTAGGGAAGCCACATCGATATGCCTCTGCTGCGAATATCGTTGCATCTTGATCGCCATCCCGTTCCTGATCGGTTCGCTCATGGGTGCCTGGCGCACCTGGAATGCCAAGCGTCCGCCGCACGCCGGGCGAGTTGGTCCGCTGTGGCTCCCGGCACTGCTAACGGGAGAGCTGGCCTTGCACCAGATCGCCTGGCAGGGAATCGTGACCGCTCTCTTCATCTGGGCAGGCGCTCTCGACTCGTGGCCTGGCTGGGTCGCTCTGGGGGCAACAGTTGCGTCGTGGGTCGGACTCGTATGGCTGTTCGTGCAAGGCGGGCAAGCCAAGAGGGTCATCGCTACAGCCCTCAGCGAGACGGTTGGCATCGTCCCCGAGGTCAAGCAACCCTCACTGCTGGCACTTGCCCGCGCCCGGCCCCGACTCCCCGAGGCCGTGGCGATGCAGGCGGCCGTCCCCTATGGCGAACACGAACGTCAACGGCTCGACCTCTACCTCCCACCGCGACCTAACGGCCACATGTTGCTCCAGATCCATGGAGGCAGCTGGATCCGGGGCAAGCGGGAACGCCACGCCCGGCCGCTCATGTATTCGATGGCCGCCAACGGGTGGCTGGTGGCTTCGATGTCATACCGCGTCAGCCCCGAGGCGACATTCCCCGATCACCTCATCGACGTCAAGAGGGCCATCGCATGGCTACGGGCCGAAGGCCCCGCTCTCGGCGCGACCAGTGGCTTCCTCGCCACGACCGGAGGGTCGGCCGGTGCCCATCTGGCGGCGATGGCAGCGCTGACTCCAAACGAGCCGAGATACCAGGTGGAGTTCGCGAACGCCGACACCAGCGTTCAGGCGTGTGCTCCGTTCTACGGAATCTACGAGCTAACGAGTCGTGACGGCAGCCGGGGGAAATGGCCCTTCATCGACCGCTACGTGATGAAGTCGTCCCCCCTCGACGACCCCGAAGCGTGGCACTCTGCATCTCCGGTGAACCTGGCCCGACCCGACGCCCCACCGTTCTTCGTTCTCCACGGCGGACACGACTCTGCCGTGAGAGCCAGCGAGTCGAGCCGATTCGTCGATGCACTGCGCCGAGCAGGGGCCGCCGTGGCATACGCCGAGATACCCGGGGCGACTCACGGCTTCGACTACTTCGTATCACGGCGGTCCGCTGCTTCTTCGGCCGGCGTTGCTCGATTCCTAGAGCACGCGGTCGTCACCAACCGAGCGACGCCGCCACCCCAGGGCATGACCTAGCGACTCAGTTGGTGCACTGCGGCTCACCGCTGCCCGGAATCCACCGGAAGAACCACACCTTCGTGAGGAATGGGCTTGGCGCGTCGCCGAGATCCTCGAGCGAGAAGGTGAGTTCAGGGCCACCGTTGCGACGAGCAAGCACCGTCGCTCCAGGGTCGTCGTCCAAGAGACGCTGCGCCTCGAAGACCGTCACCAGTTGGCCATCGGTGGCCAACTCGTCAAGACGCTCGTTGGTCGAAGAGATCGGCTCGAGCAGGTCGTTCTGGTAGTCGACGTAGTGGACGCTTGGCAGGAAGAGGTGGTTGGTTCCTTGACCCTCGGTGATGAGGTTGGAGAACATGGTGAAGGAGCTGGTCGTCCGATAGCCGAGGTAGGGGTTGAGGGCCCACAACGCCAAGAGGCCGACAACAGCGAGATGCGGCAACGGGATGCGCACCGCGATCGGCTGTGGAGATACCCGCATCGAGAACGTCCAAGCCGCTGACGACAGCAGGATGACGCCGAACAAGGTGGCGAAGGCCCACAGGTAGATGATGTCTATCGATGGAACGAGGTATCCACTGACCGACGCCGCCAGGGCGAGCGTGATCACCAGGGGAACCCTGCCGAAGGTCAGCAGTGTCCTTCCAAGCAGCGACTGGCGGAAGCGACGGTGCATATCGGAGAAGATGGCTGCGATCTCCTCTGGGGCCAGGAACAACAGGAATAGGGCGAACAGAGTCGTCGTGAAGTCGGAGACCGTGATGGCAGGGCTGAGGCTCACCAGGAAGTGGAACAGCATGCCGAAGCGGACACCGAACCGCCGGGTCGCCGGGATGACGAGCATGATCGGAATCAGCGTCTCCGACGTGGTCGCGGCGACGATGTGGAACCAGTCGAGCCCGGAGACGGCCTCCGTCAGCCCATAGGTCGCGGTGTTGGCCAGGAACACAGCACAGCTGATGGCGGGGTCGAAGAAGGCGCTGTTGTACTTGGCGAGCGCCGCTGCCGAATAGCCAACGAGCAGCAGGACCCTGGCAGCGCGAGAGAAAGAGGCGTAGAAGCGAGCCGAGTCTGGCCGGCGGTCTCGGCCGAACTGCATCGTCAACCCCACCAACAAGATGACGACGTTGACACTGGCGGCGAGCATCTGGTGGTCGGGTGCCAACGGCATGACCCAGACCGTGTCCAAGAGCTGGGTTGCCGCCAGCAGCACCAGTCGACCAACGGCTCGAGGGTCTGCCAGGACCCAGGCCGCCGCCGCCATGTTCAGGACCGCGGCAGGCTGATCGAGCGAACCTCCCGTCTGGATCCACAGGTGAGCGATGTTGGCAACCGCCCACAAGAACGAGAAGGCCGCGAAGGCCGCTTGTTGAGACCGAGTATCAACGGTGTCGGACATCGGCTCCGGGGGTGGGGGGGTACACAACCATTGTGCCCCAACATCTCTTGCGACCGTTGCCAATGGCTTAGGTAACTAGCCCTTGCCCACCACTCTGACCCAACGGGCGAACTAGCCCTTCTATAGTCACCTGCAACCACTCTAAGTGGTGTACTCTTGTGTGTGGTGAGAGGGGGTGCAGTCGGTGAACGACAAGCAGCCACATCGCACAGAGGAGTCATTCAGTCCCTACGTCTACCAGCACGATGGTTCGGGGACACCTGAGCCGACATTGGGGCGTTGGCTGGCCGCCCGCTACTACAGGTGGAGGTACGGTCGCCGTAACTCGGAGTGGTCAAGCGCCGTCGCCAAGGACCACCGCCCGATCCTGAGGACGACGCACACCTACGACGAGGTCGGCCGCACCACCAGGTGGAGCACACATGTTCATTGGGAATGCCAGAGGTGCCACCAGATCGCGATATGTCTTCGCAGCGGGATCGTCGGCATCCTGACGTCTAGCCACTGTCGTCCTGCGCCGGGCGCCGACGAGTCACCCGGATTCGAACAGCAGCAGGGTGTCAGCGACCTCTCTCTCGGCGAGAACGCGGATGGCGTACCCGGAGTGCACGGTAACGAAGTCGCCGACCCTGGCGTCGGGGACCATCACTAGATCGATAGTGCCACTGCCACCGTCGCTTTCGACGCGCCCAGGAATGGTGGCCGAGGTCTTCTCCCCTATCCAGGTGATCCGGGCCGGGACGGCAACGCACATAGCTCCTAGACCTCCAGCGAAACCAAGACCACCCCAAGCGCCTCGGGGTGGGTGGCGTCCTCGGATGACTCGATCTCGATGGCGGGGCACGACCCCCATCGCTCCGTCGCCTCGCGGTCGAGATACTCGAGCAGATAGGCGGGGTCGGCTCCGGCCAGTGCCCCCACTCGGATTCGCAGACCCTTGATGGTCCCACCATCGGCCGCTGCCTCGGCCCGTGACAGCAGATCGCGCACCAGGCCCATCTCATGCATCGTCGATCTCCGCTGTCACGCTTGCCACAGCCTGCTCCACGGCGGGCGACAACTCGGTCCCCGCAGTCACATCCGCTGCTT
>JAZFSG010000068.1:0-2123 GCA_036446035.1 Acidimicrobiia bacterium
GCGAGGTGCCCTCGACGACGACAGCACCGACGCCCACCCGCACCGAAGCAGGCGACGCTGCTGGCTCGAGCCTCTATCCCTACAACCAACCGGACGCGGTGCCGCTGCCCGCCATGGGCATCGCCACCGCCGACTTCGGTTGGCAGGTCACCGAGATGCTGGAGGCGACCGGCGGCGAAGTGTGGCTCAACCAGCTATTCCAGTTCGATGGCACGCTGTGGGCCGTCGGCGGTGGCTATGACCAGGCCGCCGATCGCGAGCTCTCGTTCGTCGAGTCTTCGAGCGACGGGGTCACCTGGACGCCTGTCGAGCTGCCCGGGGGCATGACGTCCGGCAACAGCAACATCAGCTTCTCCGCCACCGATGACGTGCTTGTCGCCACCGTCAACTCGTGGGAAGAGGAAACGGGTCGTTCGAGCCTCAAGGTCTTCGTGTCAGCCGACGGTGTGACCTGGGCCCAGTCCGACCTGTCGAGCTCCATCGGCGCCAACGAGAGCTGGTGGGTGTCACAGGTAGGAGGAGGCGACGGTGTCCTGTTGCTGGCGGCCACCAAGGAGAACATGCAGCCCAGAGTCGATTGGGAGCCCCCGACGATCACCTTCGAGAAGAACGGTTACCTCATCGCGCTCGAAGAAGGCGACTGGACATACAGCATCACTGACGCCGCAACTGGCGAGGTCATCCACCAGGGCAGCCAGGAGCGTCTGTGGAACCGCGGCGAGGACGAGTTTGGCATCTACGACCCCGTTGCCGGCGAAGTCGTCTTCCCGATGGACTGGGACAGCCTTCGCCAGGCCGCAAGCGCCGCGTACGCCGAAGCGCAATGGGGCGAACCCCTGGTGGTCACGCTGACCGCTGGGGACCGCACTCTTGCTCTCGACGAGTACTCAGGCGTGGTCACCGTCACCGATGCCTCAGGAGCGGTGCTATTCAGCGGCATCGAGGAGGAAATCTGGCAAGGGCCGCCTCCGACGTTTACCAACCCCAGCACCGGCGAGGTGCTGGCGGTCATTCCGTGGGACGAGTGGAACGCCGCTCACGAGGGCGCCTACCCGATTCTCCCCCAGGAGGAGGGTGGCTACTACGCCACGACCGAGTTGCTGCGCTCTGCCGACCAGGGAGCGACGTGGACAACGGTGAACATCGACGGCATCATCGGCCCCGGGTTCTACTTCCAGAGCCTCGTGCACGGCCCCAACGGATTCTTGGCGGTCGGCAACCAGGAGCAGGTCTTCGAAGAACATGAGGTTGGGCTAACTCGTGCCGTCCCGCAACGGCCGATAGTCCTGGCTAGTGCAGACGGCGCGGCGTGGAGCGAGGTGTCGACGAACCTGGCGGCCGGCGCTTGGGTGTCCAACATCACGACAAACGCCGACGGCTATCTGGCTGTTGTTGGAGATGAAGGTGGCAGCCGGGTTATCGGATCGGCCGACGGACGCACCTGGCAGCCGGTGTTGTCAGAGGACGACCTTGATCTGCCGCTCGGCAACGTGTGGTTCGATCGGATCGTCAGCGGCGGGCTCGGGACCTTCGCCACCGGTACCTACGACGGCTGGGAAGAGCCGGAGCAAGAGCTGCGGGTAGCCGCGATCTCCCGGGACGGTCGCACCCTGACTATCGGCATGCCGATGTACACGGTTACCGACGACGCCACCGGGTCGGTACTCGCCACCTTTGACGAGAGCGACTACTACGCAGAGGAAGAGGTGGGGTCGGCCACAGAACGAGGCTTCAAGTGGGGCCAGGGCGGGATCGTCATGTTCAACGATGACGGCACCGTCGTGTTCGCTGCCTCCAATGAAGAATTCGAGAGGGCGATGGAATCGGTGTGGGCCGAGCCTGAGATCTACTACCAGTCCGAGCAGGTGCTGCTCTACAACAACGGTGGTGAATGGGCGCGAGTGCCATTGCCGGACGACCTCGGTCCCAACACCTGGATCGGCGGCATCGTCGTCACCGACACCTCGGTCGTGCTGACCGCCACCGGCGAGACGAGCTCCGCGACCCTTCCCAGCATTCCCGCCTCGCCCAGTGGCCTCCCAAGCGAGTTCTCGACGCGCAGCCTGTCGTTGGTGGGAGTACCTGGGTAGGGGAGTTGCTGTCGGGTCTGCGACTTGGGACCT
>JAZFSG010000069.1:0-2324 GCA_036446035.1 Acidimicrobiia bacterium
CCGTCCTGGAATTCACCTGGGCCTACGGCGAGAACCTCGCCCAGCTGCGGCTTTTCCTTGGCGGTATCCGGGATGACCAGCCCGCTTGGGGTCCTGGCCTCGTCTTCGTCCTTGGGCTTTACGACCACGCGGTCACCCAACGGTTGCAATTTCATCGAGAGAATCTCCCTCCTAATGGGACTAGGAGGAGCCTGCTGCAACGCATCTTTGCGCTCAACAGACTCCTGGCACTCTGTGATTGCGACTGCCAACGATAGCAGTCTCCCCGCCCAACTGCCAGACCGAAGGGTCAATATGAGTCGATGCTTATCAGATTTCTTCAGCAGACCTCAGGGATGGTGATTTTCGGGCCGCCGCGATCGCCTTAGACGCCATGCCCATGGCTCTTCGCCATACGGCTCATCGCTGTGTCTGGCTACGGCGCTCGGGTCCTATCCGGCCCCGAGCCGCCTCCGCATGGCCGTGCCGCCCGAAAGGCGGCACTGTGCTCTACGGCGCGCCCTCTTACTCACCGGACCCGAGTTGCTGTGAGGAGTCGATCTCGGCTTCGGCGGAGGTCGTTTCTCCCCGTCCGAGCCGAAACGAAGCGGCTGCGCCGATCATCGCTCCGTTGTCGGTGCACAGAGCCGGGGACGGGAGGAACAGACTGAGCCCCCTGGTGTCGCACTCCTGCGCAAGCCGGGCCCTCAGTCTTCGATTGGCCAGGACGCCCCCACCGGCGGCAACAGTCGACACGCCGGTCTCGTCAACGGCATTCATCGTCTTGGCTACCAGCACGTCGACGATCGCTTCCTGCACGCTGGCAGCAATGTCGGGCATCGCCGGGAGGGTCCCCGCCTCGTGATGACGACGAACGTATGTGACCACCGAGGTCTTCAACCCGGAGAACGAAAAATCGAACGGGCGATCGGGCAGCGCTCGCGGGAACCGCACCGCCTCCGGATCGCCTCCGTCAGATTCGGCATCAATGGCCGGACCGCCCGGGTACCCGAGACCCAGAAAACGGGCCAGCTTGTCGAAGGCCTCGCCGGCGGCGTCGTCGATCGTGGACCCGATGGTGTCGTACGAGCCCCAGTCCCGCATGTGAATGATCTGGCTATGGCCACCGGAGGCCAGCAGAACCACCGCCGGAGGTTGGTAGTCGGCATGCTCAAGCCGCGGCGCAAACAGGTGGCCTTCCATGTGATCGACTCCGACAAATGGCACTCCCAGTGCCCAGGCCAATGCCTTGCCGTATGAGAATCCGACCATGAGGGCACCCGCCAGGCCCGGGCCCTGTGTCGCCGCCACCGCATCGAGGTCCATCGAGTGCACCCCTGCATCTCGCAGCGCACTGTGAGTCAGGCCACGAATCGCCTCGACGTGAGCCCGAGCGGCCACCTCCGGCACCACGCCTCCGAAACGGGCGTGGTCGTCCACCTGCGACGCCATGACATTCGACAGCACATCAAACCCGCGGGTGACGGCCACCGCGGTCTCGTCGCAGCTGGTTTCGAAACCGAGTACCAGAGGAACATCACTCATTAGTGCCCTCCCGGATTCGGTCCAACATCCGTCGATACTCCGCACCGGCAGCATCGACGGCCCACATCACGAGTGCATCCTCGTCCAGGTAGTAGGCATGCCTGATGCCGACAGGCGCAAAGCCGAACTTCTCGTACAAGCCGAGGGCGGCCTCGTTCGATACCCGTAGCTCCAAGGTGAGGTGTTCGGACCCGGCTGCCAAGGCGGCATCGATGAGAGCCAGCAGCAGCTTCGTTCCGGTGCCTTGGCGGCGATGCGGCTCATCTACGGCCATCGTCATGATGTGGGCGTCGGCGCCGACGAGCATGAAGCCGCCGTACGCCACGATCCCGGTCTCGCCATCCAAGATCAGATAAGTACGGCCCCGAGCCGCCAGCTCGTCACGCAGCATTTGCTGTGTCCACGGCACCGAAAACGCGCTGTGCTCCAGAGTCAACACGGCGGGCACATCTCCCTCGACCATCGGCCGGAATCGAGCCAGGCTCACTTCCACGGTCCCTCCGATCGAAAGTCGGTCCAGTTGATGGTCACGTCGGCGTCTCGCATGTAATGGGGCCGCACCTCGTCGGGATGGGGAAGCTGGTCCCGCTGCACCCGTCCCCGGGCTATCTCCAACACGGCCGGGGCATCCGGATATCGCGGCAGCCCGGTCTTTACGGCATGCAGCCCGTGCAAGGCGTCGTCGGGCAACGCTGCCCAGTCGCCAACGATGAGGGATTGCGAAGCGTCCTCTTCGATCATCGCCCGCAGCTCGTCGGGCGAGCACATCTCCACCGAACCGTCGCGCACCACGCCCCCGG
>JAZFSG010000070.1:0-14047 GCA_036446035.1 Acidimicrobiia bacterium
ATACCGTGGCTGAGTACTGCGAGCTGTTCGGCGGCGGATTTCACGGAGCCTCCTGGACCTGGCGAGGGTACCGGTGGCCTCCCCAAATACCCGTCAGCGCCAGGGCCCTCCCATACCCTTTCGAGGTGAAGCGCTGGTTGGCCGCGCTCTCCACCATGGCGGTGGTCGCTTCGGCCTGTTCCGTAGAGCCCCTGGCCGATCCCGGGATCGGTGAGCGCGGGCTGAGCAGCATCGTCTACGCCTCCGACGGGTCTGTGCTCGCGACGTGGCACGCCGAGGAGGATCGCTCCCTTGTCGAGTGGGGAGACCTTCCCAAGAGCTTCGTCGATGCCGTCGTCGCCATCGAGGACGAGCGCTTCTGGTCCCACCCCGGCGTTGACGTCCGGGCGCTTGCCAGAGCCCTCGTCGCCAACGTTGAAGCTGGAGGGGTCGTCCAGGGAGGCTCGACCATCACCCAGCAGTATCTGAAGAACGTTCTCCTGACGCCTGACGTGACGGTCGACCGCAAGCTGCAGGAGGCCGCTCTCGCGGTCCGGCTCGAAGAGGGCCTAACCAAGGAGGAGATCTTTCAGCGCTACGCCAACACCGTCTACTTCGGCAACGGTGCCTATGGCGTGGGGACGGCGGCGCGGCTGTACTTCGGTGTCGACGTACGCCAGCTCTCCCTGAGCCAGTCTGCGCTTCTTGCTGCGATGATCCAGGCTCCAGCCGATTCCGACCCATACAGCCAGCCTGATGTTGCCCTCGAGAGACGACGCCTGGTGTTGCAGAGGATGGCCGACCTGGGCTGGGTGACCCCAGAGGAAGCAGCCACCGCCGATCTCGGACCATTAGCTCTCGTGCCTCGTCGGGCGATCGAGGAAGCACGATTTCCGTACTTCACCGAGGAGGTGAAGCGCCAACTGCTCGCCGACCCGACACTCGGGGCGACTGCGACCGACCGCTACAACGCGGTGTTCCGTGGGGGTCTACGGATCAACACAACCATCGACCCGCAGGTTCAGCTGGCAGCTGAGGCCGCGATCACTTCGGTGGCGGGAGAAGAAGCACCCTCAGCGGCGATGGTCGCTCTCGACCCGCGCACTGGCCATGTCCTCGCCATAGTTGGCGGCGACGGCTTCTACGACCCGGATAACCCGATCGCCCAATTCAATTTGGCCACTCAAGGCCAGCGTCAGACAGGATCCGCCTTCAAGCCGTTCGTTCTGGCTGCTGCGCTGGAGCAGGGATTCGAGCTCGACACCGTCATCGAGGGCGGCCGCGATGTGCTCGTCAACACTGACTCCGGTCCCTGGCTAGTCGAGAACTACAACGGGGGAACGTTTCCGGATCTCCCGCTGCTCGAGGCAACGGTCTTCTCCGTCAACGTCGTCTATGCACGGTTGGTGGACGCTGTTGGGCCGGCCGCGGTGACGACCTTGGCCCAGAGTGCCGGCATTACCGCGGAGCTGCAGCCCTTCCACTCCGTAGCGCTCGGTGCCCAGGAAGTCACCGTGCTCGACATGGCCTCGGCCTATGGCACATTCGCTGCCGACGGCGTCCACGTCGATCCGGTGTTGGTGACCTCAATCGACACCCACGACGGTGTGAACATCTGGGAGGCAACGCCCAACGTCACGCAGGCACTCGAGCACGACATCGCCCAAGGGGTGACGGCGGCCCTGTCTGAGGTGGTGCAGCGAGGAACCGGCCAGCAGGCCCGCATCGGCCGCCCCATCGCCGGCAAGACCGGAACTTCGCAGGAACACCGCGACGCTTGGTTCGTTGGCTACACACCCGAGATGGTCGCTGCCGTGTGGATCGGCTTTCCCGAGGGCCTGGTGTCGATGGAATTCCCGGCAACGCCATACAACATCACCGGCGGGTCATGGCCGGCGCAGATCTGGTCTCGGTTCGCCTCCAGCGCTCTGGGGGGTGTCCCTTACGGACAATTGGCCAGTGCCGATGCAGACGGCACAGTCACCGTGGAGATCGACACCTCGACCGGCTTCGTCGCCGGGCCGCTGTGTCCTCGCCAGCATGTGCAGCGGGTGCAGCTGCCAGTGGACAGTGCGCCGACCGTCATCTGTCCTATCCACAACCCAAGCGGGCTCTTCGACATCAACGCCGGCGTTGTCCCAGATGTCATCGGCAAATCCATTGCTGAGGCCGTGCCGATCCTCAAGGCCGCAGGCTTCAGCGTCACTCTCAACTGGGACCGGCCAGGACCTCTGGCTCCAGGGACCATTTTCGGCCAGGACCCCTCCCCCGGCGTCGCTGCCCAGGCCGGCAGCGCGGTGCGGGTGACAGTGGCGGGGCCAGATCCAGGCGCGTCGACGCCCCAGCTACTCGGGATGACCGTATCTCAAGCCAGTGCTGAGCTGTCCGAGCGCGGCATCGGCATCGAGGTCATCATCGAAGCAGAGTCCGACCCCGACGATGCCGCCAGGCGTCCCGGGGTTGTGTGGAAACAGGATCCGGCAGCGTTCTCCTCCCCTCCGCCGGCCGTCCGAGTCTGGGTGAACCCCTAAAGGCCATTCGGCCGTGGTGGGTATCTGTCTACTCGGGGCTGTTGAGCTAGGCGGGTTCCTTCACAGCAACGCCATGTTTCCAGACGTGGGTCACGCGGCGGGCGTCGCCCCACACGCTTGAATCTTCGAGAGGGTTGACATCGAAGGCGATGACATCGGCGTCGTAGCCTTCGATCAGCTGACCGGTCAGCGGAGCTTGAGGGCCAACGGTGAGAGGCCCGTTAGCGGTGGCGCTCTCAACGGCGTTCAACGGTGTCATGCCGGCTTCAATCAGATGGCGCACCTCGACGCTGTTTACCCCGTAGCTGCCCGAGACGATTATGTCGGTTCCGAGGGCGATGGTGACTCCCTTGGATATCGCCAGCTGTAAGGCGTCGCGGTGGTGATCTGCGATCATCACCATCTTCGCGTAGGCGTAGGGGGGCATGACATCCTTGCGTTGCAGCAGCGCCTCGATGACATGGCGGGTGGGAACGAGGATGGCTCCGGTTTCCAGCATGGCGTCTGCCGCCTCCTCATCCAGATAGGACCCGTGCTCGATGGTGCGGACGCCTGCTTCGATGGCAGCCATGATCCCCGGCTTGCCGTGGCAATGAGCCGCCACGACCCGGTCTGCCCTGGCCGCTTCCTCGACGATGGTCGTCATCTCCTCGAGACTGAATTGCTGGTGAATCGGATGGTCGACCTCACTCATCACACCACCGGACGCGCAGAACTTGATGACGCGAGCTCCCTTGCGTAGTTGCTTGCGCACGCCCTTGAGCACCTCAGGAACACCATCGCACAACTCGCCGAACGGCTGCCCCGATGGCCTGAGGAACCAATCGAGCGGGTAGCCGTGGACGTCGGCATGCCCCCCGGTAGTGGATAACACCGATCCGGCGGCGTAGATCTCGGGCCCGCGCACCGCTCCCTCGTCGATGGCGCGTCTCAGATAGACGCCCAGCCCTCCCGGTTCGCGGACGCTTGTGAATCCCGCATCAAGAACCGCAGACAGGTCGCGAACGGATCGGGCCGCCTTCACAGCATCCGGCTCTTTGGCGTCGACCTCCATATCGGGAACGGCGATGCCGGCGAAGTGACAGTGGCAATCCCACATCCCCGGCATCACGGCAGGAACCTGCACCGTCTCGTCGCCAGGTGGTGCCCCAGATGCCGGTCCGGCGTAGGAGATGGTGGTGCCATCGAGAACAACAGAAGCATCAGCGATGGGCTCGCCTCTACCGAGAATTAGCGTGTCAGCGTCGATTCGGATCATGCAGCGACACTACTTTGCCTGGCTGCCGAAACGACGTCTAGGCGTCACCGCCATCACCGGTACCGAAGAGTCATCTCTGGAGTTGTCACCGAGCTGGCCACTTGTCGTTGAGGCCCAGCGCCACACCGAGTGACTCTGCCTGGCAGCACAGGCATGGTTGGGCCCGGTACCCGCCACGCCAACAGCGTCGAGGACTCCGACTCCTCCCGGCTCCACCAACGACAACTGCGTCCAGTACTCCGACCCGATGCGTGGTTTCCCAGATGGGGTATCGTCCCAGCATGGACGATCGCAGACAGGGGGAACGGCGAAGGGCCAACCTCTCCGTTCGCTTCCCAGACCGCAGGTACGGCTTCCCACGCCGCACCCCGCAGGGATCGTTTCGCAGGCGTTACCTGGGCGGGCTCGCCGCCGTTCGCGACAACAGCACCTTGTTGGTACTGCTGGCGTCTCTGCTTCTTGCTCTCAACATCGCCGATCTCACCCTGACTCGCCGAGCCTTGGAAGCCGGTGCAGTCGAGGTGAACCCACTCATGGCCGCGCTGTTCGACTCCAACATGGCGTTGGCGACTTCCGTGAAACTCGGCTTGAGCGCCATCGTCGTCGGCGGCCTGTGGCTCATGCGTCGCTATCGGCCCGCCCTCAGCCTGCTGGTCTACGCCTCCATCGGCATGGGCCTATTGGTGACCTATCAGGCGGCGCTGGTCGCTGCCATCACCTAGACGACATCTGAGGTGACGAAACGCCACGTCCGGTCGACCGCCTTGCTGATTCCGATGCGCCCTGTCTGTTCGACAGTGGTCGGCGCTAGCCCTGGCTTCAGACTGAGCACGCCTCTGCCCAGCAGGCGCGCCCCATCGTGGACTCCGGTGACTCCGAGAGCCTGACACAGCTTTCCCGGGCCGTCTGTGAGATGATCCTGTCGCCCCCTTCGTTTCACCATCGCGACGTGGCCAACGGTCGGGACACCGGCGCGCAGCAGTACGGCAGCGGCTCTCCCCTTGGGACCAGTGACAACGTTCATACACCAATGGATGCCGTATGACCGATACACATAGAGGCCACCAGGCTCGCCGAACATTGTCAGATTCCGCGGCGATCGGCCCCGAAAGGCATGACTCGCCGGGTCGTTGGCGCCGTCGTAAGCCTCGACCTCGGTAACAACTATCTCGGTCACAACATTGTCGATCCGCGATCGCAGCCGCCACCCGAGCAGGGCGGGTGCTGCGTCGAGAACCGGGCCCTCGAGGATGGACCGAAGCGGGTTCACTCTGCTAGGGCGAGGACCAGTGCCTTGAAGGAGTGCAATCTGTTCTCTGCCTGGTCGAGGATCACCGACCTCTCGTGATCAAGAACGTCGTCGGTTGCCTCGTCGCCACGATGGGCAGGAAGGCAGTGGAGAAAGACCGCATCGTCGCCGGCGAGTGCGAATAGATCGGCGTCGACCCGGTAGTCGGCGAAGAGTCGACGGCGCGCCGCAGCCTCTTCCTCTTGGCCCATCGAAGCCCAGACATCTGTGTACACAACGTCGGCGTCGGCGACCGCAGCACGCACATCGTTCGTCACCTCGACAGAACCCGCATACTGCTGGGCCCGCGCCACGATCGCCTCGTCGGGCTCGTAACCGGGCGGCGTCGTAACCCGGACGGTGGCGCCAACCATGGCACCGCCGAGCAGCAGCGAGTGGGCGACGTTGTTGCCGTCGCCAACGAATGTGATCGTGGAGCCGGCCAATGTCCGATGCTCAGCGATGGTCTGCAGGTCGGCGAGAGCTTGACACGGGTGTTCGATGTCCGACAACAGGTTGATCACCGGAGCGTCTGCAGCGTCGGCGATGGCCACCAGGTGCTCGTGATTGAAGACCCGCAGCGCCAGCACATCGAAATAGCGATCGAAGACCGCACCAACGTCCGAGACGGCTTCTCTCTTTCCGAGACCGATCTCGTCGGCCTTGAGCACAACGGGCGTCATTCCCAGTTGCGCCGATCCGACTTCAGTTGAGATCCGAGTCCGGGCCGAGGGCTTCTCGAAGAAGAGCCCGATGCTGCGGCCGGCCAAGATCCCGGCGACGCCGGCCGGGTTCGATTTGACGGCCGCAGCTCGCTCGATCACCTCTGCCAAGCCCTCAGGCGTCAGATCCGTTACTCCAAGAAAGTCGTTCATCCCGACCTCAACCTCCCATCGTGAGCAGCAGCCACTTCCTCGGACATCCCTTGGCGCACGGGCGTGACTTCGTCATCTGTCAGCGTCCGGTCCCCGGCCCTCAGGATCACACGCATCGCCAAGGACTTTCGCCCCTCATCGAGGGGGGCTCCCCGAAAGATGTCGAAGATCTCTATGCGCTCGATCAACTCCGGTGCGGCCGAGCGTGCCGTTGCCACGACCAGTGCCGCTGCGGCGTCGTCGGGTAGGTCGAAGGCCAGATCGAAGATGACCGGCGGGTATGGGCTGGCCTCGGTGAAAGTGAACGGGAGCTGGTCCTCCAGCAGCACATCGATGCGGAGCTCGCCGGCGGTCACCCGAGCCTCGATGTCGAATACGGACGCGACTCTGGGATGCAGCTCCCCGATGACACCGATCACCTCGCCGCCGACCACTACCTCGGCACTCCGCCCTGGATGCATCGCCGGCGGCGACGCCGCCCGCAGCTCGAGACCCGCCATGCCCATGTCCGTTGCCAAGCGTTCGACCACTCCCATCGCATCCATGGCATCGCGCTGGCGCCCATCATCGAACCAGCCGGCGCCGGTGAGGCCAGCGGCGACGAAGGCCAGGCTCTCGGGCTGATCGGGTATCTCGCCGCCGGGCAAGAAGACCTTGCCCGTTTCGAAGAGCGCAACGCTGTCGATGCGCCTACTCAGGTTGGCGGCGGTCGCCTTGAGTAATCCCGGCAACAGCGTCGTACGCATCACCGCTTCCTCGGCCCGCAACGGGTTGCTGACATGAATGGCGCTTCGCCTGGCGTCGTCATCAGGCAGCCCAAGCCCATCGAGATCTTCCTGTCCAATGAAGCTGAAGCTCGTCGTCTCGAAGTAGCCGGCGCTCACCATCGAATCTCTCAGTTGCCGGTAGCGGCGCTCCTGTGAAGGAAGCCCGTAGCCGGGGCCGACGGCAACCCGCGAGCCGAAGTTGTCATAGCCATGGAAACGGGCGATCTCTTCGACGAAGTCGATCGCTCGATCGACATCGACCCGTCGCGTCGGAACGGTGACCGAAAGCGGGTCGCTCCCGTCGACGGCGAACCCAAGCGGTTCCAGGATTCCCCGGACATCGGATTCGGAGAACCCCTTGCCGGTGACCCTCTCGATCTCGGAGAGAGGCAGGTCGATCTGGCGCGGCTCAACAGGAGTCGGATAGGCGTCCGTCACTCCCCCAGCCGTGCCGCCGGCGTTGGCAACGAGAAGCTGGGCCACTCTGTCCGCTGCCCGTCTCGCCGCGTTCGGATCCATGCCCCTCTGGAACCGAGCAGAGGCCTCTGACCGCAACCCGTGTCGAGTTGCCGTCCGCATCACTGAGCCCGGATGGAAATAGGCCGCCTCGACAATGACCTCTGTCGTGGCCGGTCCGACCTCTGAGTCCTCTCCACCCATCACTCCGCCGATCGCTCGTGCCGAGGTGACATCCGCGACAACGATGTCCGCGGTGTCCAAGTCTCGGTCGACGCCATCGAGAGTTCGCAGAGTCTCTCCCGGCTTGGCAAGACGCACCACGATGGTGTCGCCGAGGGCCTCAGCGTCGAAGGCATGCGTCGGGTGGCCAAGCTCCAGCATGGCGTAGTTCGTGGCGTCGACGACGTTGCTTATCGGCCGCACCCCTGCCGCTCGCAGCCGGTTTTGCATCAACGGCGGTGAGCTGCCAACCGTCACCCCACTTACCCGGCGGGCCACGAACCGTTTGCATCCGTCTCCAACTGTGACCGAAGGCCCACCTGGGGCGTCGATGAGGCCAACGGTGGGCTCACGAAGCTCGCGGCCGTAGAAGGCAGCCAACTCCCTGGCGATTCCGAGAACCGACATACAGTCCGGCCGGTTCGGATTGACCTCGAGATCGAATACGACATCGGGAAGTCCGACGAGTTCGCCGAGGTCGACTCCGAGAGGAGTGGCGTCGTCGAGCACCAGGATTCCCTCGTGCTCGTCACTCAAACCCAGCTCTCGCTCCGATGCGATCATGCCTGGGGAGTTCACGCCCCTGATCTCCTTCTCCCCAACTGCTAGGCCACCGGCGAGCACTGATCCTGGGGGTGCGTAGGCGACCACGGCGCCTGCTTCGAAGTTCCAGGCTCCGCAGACGACGGTGACATCTCCCGATCCGGTATCGATGTCAACGACGCGGATCCGGTCGGCGTCTGGGTGGGGGCGCAGGTCTTTTACCCTTGCCACAGCGACGTTGGAGAACTCCAACGGCAGCGACTCGACGGACTCGGCTTTGAAACCGAGGCCAGCCAGAACGGTTGCTATCCCGTCCGCCTCTTCTGGAAGGTCGACGAACTCGCGAAGCCAGTTCAATGTGAGCTTCATCGGAATTGCCCCAACACTCGGACGTCCCCGGCGAAGAGGTGGCGCAGGTCTGTCAGGCCGTGTCGCACCATGGCGAAGCGGTCGACGCCAAGACCGAAGGCGAACCCAGTCACCGCAGCCGGGTCGTAGCCGACGGCCTCGAAGACGGCCGGATGCACCATGCCGCAACCCAGCATCTCTATCCAGCCCTCATGCGCACAAACACGGCAGCCGCTGCCGTCACAGGCGAAGCAAGAGACGAGCATCTCGGCTGAAGGCTCGGTGAATGGGAAGTAGCTCGGAAGGAAGCGAACCGTACGGTCCTTGCCGAAGTAGCGCTTGGCGAACGTCTCTAGCGTCCCTCGCAAGTCTCCGAAGGTGATCCCGTCGGCCACCGCCAAGCCCTCCAGCTGATGGAACACAGGACTATGCGTCGGGTCAACGTCCTCCTGTCGGAAGACTCGCCCAGGGACAACCACGTGCACCGGAGGCGGGTGTTCCTGCATGTAGCGCGCCTGCATCGGCGACGTGTGCGTTCGCAGCAAGATCTCGCCGGGTGGGCCGTAGTCGAGGTAGATGGTGTCGGTCTCCGCCCTGGCGGGATGGTCGGGGCCGATGTTGAGCGCAGTGAAGTTGTACCAGGTCGTCTCTGCCTCGGGTCCTGCCGCCACGTCGTATCCCATCGACACGAAGATGTCGGTTATCTCCTCGAGCGCAGTCGTAATGAGATGATGGGTGCCTCGCGACGGGACGCGTCCGGGCAGCGTCATGTCGAGGGCTTCGGTGGCGAGCCGCTCGGCATCGCCCTCCGTCTCCAGCCGCAGACGCTTCGCTGCGATCTGCCTGCTCAACGTCTCCGTCACCTCGTTGATGAGTCGTCCCAGGGCGGGTCGCTGTGCCTCGTCGACCGACCCCAGAGAGCGGCGCGCCTTGGAAACAAGTGACCGCTTGCCGATCGTTTCCGCCTCGGCACCGGCGAGCTCTTCAAGCGTGGCAGCCGCGCTCACCAGCTCGGCTCCATTGACCGCGAGGTCGGCTAGTTGTTGCTGTAGGTCTTCACTCATTCAAAAACCCGGAGCTCGCGCTCCGGGCCTCAGGTTGTGGGTTATGCGCTGGTCAGTGCATGCCACGGGCCCCGTGCCCGCTAAAAGATCCGAAGGTGGCGAAAGGCGACACGGGGCGAACGATAACGGTCCTAAGTGCCGAACAGGGTGTAGGCCAGAATGGAGCCGGCGACGCCCGCGTTGAAGCTCTCCGTTCCACCCTGCATCGGAATCGACACCCGAACGTCGGCAGCCTCCGAGACCTCAATCGGTAATCCATGCGCCTCGTTGCCGACGAGCAGCGCCGACTGGGTCCGTATTTGGATCTCGTCCGGCCACGCTCCGCCGGTTGCCACCGATGCGATGACGCGGTAACCGGCCCCGGTCAGATCAGCGACGCTCTCGACTTCGTCGAATCCGACTCCGAAGTGGGCCCCGGCGCCCGCCCGCAACACCTTCGGCGACCAGACGTCGGCAGTGCCCGGAACGGTGATGACATCAAGAGCGAAGGCGGCCGCCGTGCGAATGAGCGTGCCAACGTTGCCGGGATCGGAGAGGCCCCACAGGACCAGGGCATGACCATCACCGGCGGGAAGTGGCCGCGGCGCGAACACGGCGACGGGTCCCCGCGGGTGCTCGGTCGGCGCCAGCTTCGTCAGAACATGGGGGGCCACCAGCAGTACCTCGGCATCGGTGGCCGGTAGCGGTGTGTCCTCCAGAGCGAAGATGACCTCGAGGTCGACGCCGGCGGCAATGGCCGCCCCTATGAGGTGCGGGCCCTCGAGGAGACTGCGTCCGGACGCTGCGCGAGCCTTGCGATCGGCTAGCTTCGCCGCAGCCCCAACCCGCTTGTTGGCGGTCGAGGAGATGACCTCAGTCAGCTCTTCGAGGCTCCCTTGGCGGTCTTGACCAGTTCACCGAACGCCTTGGGATCGTTGACAGCGATCTCCGCCAGCATCTTGCGATCGACATCGATCTCAGCAGCCTTCAATCCGGCGATGAACTGGGAGTAAGAAACACCATGGACCCTGGCGGCAGCGTTGATACGTGTTATCCAGAGCTTACGGAAGTCTCCCTTGCGCGCCTTGCGGTGCGCATAGGAATCGACACCGGCACCCAGGACCTGCTCGCGCGCCGTGCGGTAACGCCTGCTTCTCGCACCGGTGTATCCCTTGGCCTGCTCGAGAACCTTGCGGCGCTTCTTGCGAGCGGCAACTGAACGTTTGACTCGTGCCATCGGATCCTCCTATCGGCCCATCAGTCGACGGACACGCTTGCGGTCGGCTGGGTGCACGTCGACATCACCCTGCGCGCGGCGCCACCGCGCCGAAGTCTTCTTGTGGCGGTTGTGGCCACGCCAGGACTTGCGCCTACGGAACTTCCCGGTTCCGGTGGCCTTGTACCTCTTGGCGGCACCACGGTGTGTCTTCTGTTTCGGCATTTCGTCAACCATTCTTCCTGGTGGGAACGAGCAGCATCGTCATGTTGCGCCCCTCGAGCTTCGGCGCAGTCTCCACTACACCGAGCTCGGACACATCCTCAGCCAACCTTGTCAGCAGATCTCTCCCTAACTCTGGGTGTGACACCTCTCGGCCTCGGAACATCATCGTCACCTTCACCTTGTCGCGATCGCCCAGGAACTCTTCGACCCTTCGCCTCTTGGTCTCGTAGTCATGAACATCGATCTTGGGACGGAACTTCACTTCCTTGATAACCGTCTTCGTGGACTTCTTGCGGGTCTCGCGGTCTCGGACAGACTGCTCGTACTTGTGCTTGCCGTAGTCCATGATTCGGCACACGGGTGGCGCTGCGTCCGGTGCGACCTCGACGAGGTCCATCTCCAGCTGGTTTGCCAACCACAGGGCTTCGTCCCTCTTCTTGATGCCGATCTGTGATCCATCGGGTCCGACCAGACGCACCTCGGGGGCACGGATCTTGTCGTTCACGCGCGGGGCGTTCGCTATGTCAAGTCTCCTCTCGTGGCGTAAGAAAGCAGCAAGGCGAAAACCCTGCTGCTTGCAGTTCGACCTCGGCTCACCAGCGGTGGCCGGGTGGGGAGCTCACTCCCACTTTCACCGCTACGGAGTATACGGATTCGCGGTCACTCCATCGACCGCGTCCGGGAGAGGACCAGGTTTCTACTCCATCTCCTTTAGGGCCAGCGCCGCCCGAACGGCTGCGGCCGCGGCTTCTGCCCCTTTGTTGCCAGGACCTGACTTCGACTGCGCTTCGGCATGCTCCACTTGGCGAACCGTGATAACGCCGAGTCCAATCGGAACTCCGGTGTCCAGAGTCGATCGCATGAGCCCTGAGACGGCCTCGCGTGCGATGTGCTCGTAGTGGTCGGTTCTCGCCCTCAATCACCGCTCCAAGCGCCACAACGGCGTCGTAGCCGGACTGGCCGCCTTCCTGGCCAGTAACGGGAGCTCGAAGGCTCCCGGTGCCCTGATCACGTCGATGTCAGTGCACTTGGCCAGATTGAGCCGCACGCGAGCACCGTTGAGAAGACCATCGGTTATCTCGCTGTTGAATTCGGACACAACGATGGCGACACGGAGGCCAGAGGCGTCCAGGAGCACGTCATCCTCACGATGGTCCATTGTCGTCTTCCATCAGATGTCCCATCTTCGAGACCTTCGTCGCCAGATAGCGCTCGTTCTCAGCGGTTGGGACGGATCTCATGGGAACCCGCTCCTTGACAGGGACGCCCCGCGACTCGAGAGCTGACTGCTTTGCGGGGTTATTGGTAAGGAGCCTCACCGACAACACGCCGAGGTCCTTCAGCACCGCAGCCGCCTCGGCGTAGTCCCGCCCGTCTGCAGGAAGACCGAGTTCCTCGTTGGCCTCAACGGTGTCCAGGCCCTGGTCCTGGAGGGCATATGCCGACAGCTTGGGGAGGAGCCCGATGCCGCGTCCCTCGTGTCCACGCATGTAGAGCACAACACCCGTGCCTTCGGTGGCAATCCTCTCCATCGACTCGTTGAGCTGCTCTCGACAGTCGCAGCGCAGGCTGCCGAGGGCGTCTCCCGTGACACACTCGGAGTGGACGCGCACCATGACGCCTTCGACGGCGACATCCCCCATGATGAGCGCGACGATCTCGGTATCCCCGGCCTCGTATCCAACGATCTGGAACTCGCCATGCACCGTCGGGAGGCGTGCCGTTGCGGCCGCCTCGACCATCATCCGCTTGATCGGGATCGGTGCCTCATCGCCCTCAGCAAGCCTGTATGCGATGAGATCGGCGATGCTCACCATCGGCAGGTCGTACTCGGCGATGAACTCCTCGATGTCGGCTCCTTTGGCCATCGATCCGTCTGCGGCAACGAGCTCGCAGACGACCCCGACTGGGGCCAGGCCAGCCGCCATCGCCAGGTCGACTGCCGCCTCCGTGTGTCCGGGCCGCACCAGCACACCGCCGTCGCAGTAGCGAAGCGGGAAGATGTGGCCAGGACGGGCCAGCTCGTCTGGGCGGGTGTCTGGGTTGGCGAGAGCCCGCAGGGTGGCTGCACGGTCGGCCGCGGAGATGCCTGTGGTTGTGTCCCCACGGACGTCGACGGACACCGTAAAGGCGGTGTCGTGCGACTCGGCATTGCTCTCGACCATAAGGGGCAGGCCTAAGGCATCGAGCAGCTCTGGTGCGGTGGGGGCGCAGATGAGCCCGCTGGTGTGCTTGACCATGAAGGCGATGTTCTCTGCTGTTGCCATCTCGGCGGCGAGAATGAGGTCAGCTTCGTTCTCGCGATCGGCGTCGTCGACGACGACGACAAAACCTCCTGCAGCGATGGCAGCGATGGCCTCGGAGATCGTGTTCATCTCACCAGCCTCTCGACATATTTGGTAGTCACCGCGGTCTCGACATTGACGAGACCGCCTTCCTTCTCGACCGAAGGGCCTGTGATCTCAAGTGGGTGGGGTATGAGGGCGACCTCGAATCCGAATTCGTCCCTGGCGGTGGCGACTCCGCTGAACATCAGCCCTCCATCCTGAGGTCGACGCGGAGATCTAGGCCCAAGGCAATCGTCCGCTCGATTACGACGGGTCGTGAGTCCGTCACCGTTCGCCACGTACCTGCGATGGGAGCCAGTCCTCGCCCTGCGGCCAACATGGCTCCGAGGTAGAACGTCGCTCGAGACATCAAGCCGGCTTGGATCAGGGATCCGGCCAGGGTCGGACCCCCCTCGACAAGAACGCTCAGCAGGCCGCGCTCGGCGAGGTCCTTGGCAACGGCCGTGACATCGACACCGTCCTTACCGGTAGGCACAACTACGACCTCGGCCGGAAGATCGACTGGATGGGTCGCGTAAACGATGGGTGTGCCTGCAAAGACCGCCGCTGTGGGAGGCACGACCCGGTCACCGACTATGAGGATCGGCGTCGGCTGGAATCCGTCATGACCGTCAATGCGGACGGTGAGTCTCGGGTCGTCGGCGAGGAGAGTGCCGGCGCCAACCATGACGGCATCGGAAGCAGCTCTAAGCCGATGGCCGTCCTCCCTCGCGTCGGGACCAGTGATCCATTGTGATGTGCCGTCTGCGGCCGCTATCTGGCCATCGAGCGTCAGGGCAGCTTTGAAGCGCATCAAGGGAAGGCCTGTTCGACGATGGTGGAAGTACGCAGGATCGGCTGCTTGCACGTCTTGTGCCAGCAGCCCGCGCTCGACATCTATACCTGCTGCGGCGAGAGCAGCGAACCCCCGGCCGGACACCTGATCATCGGGGTCGTCAGCGCCGACGA
>JAZFSG010000071.1:0-13528 GCA_036446035.1 Acidimicrobiia bacterium
GATGCCTGACGGTCTTGTAGAGAGGCTCGTCCTATTCGGCCACGAGTTGCGGGCCGAAGGCCTTTCAATCGGGTCCGGCGACGTCATGACGTTCTGTGCTGCGGCCGCTGCACTCAATCCAGGAGAGATCCAGGATCTGTACTGGAGCGGGCGAACGACAATGGTCACAAGGCGCGATCAGATCCCTGTCTATGACCGAGTGTTTCGTCGCTTTTTTCTCGACCAGTCAGACCCGCCGCCCGACGAGCCCACGCCGCCAGAGTCGACGGATAGCTCTGCAGTTCTGCAAGTCCCGGACAATGAACGCGGGACTGGGGAGGAGCAGGACGACACCAAGATCACGTTGGGTCTGGTCGGCGCCGATGCCGAGATCTGGCGGCACAAGTCGTTCTCGGCGTGCACGGCGTCGGAACTCAGAGCACTCAGGCGCATCATGGCTCGCATCCGCCTTACCCCACCGCAGAGGCGAAGCCGAAGGCGTGTTTCGGACAAGACCAGAGGACGACCTGACATGCGACGGACGGTGCGAGAAACGATGCGCATGCACCGCGAACCGCCGAGGCTGTTCTGGACTGGCCGCAAGCTGCGCATCAGACCGTTAGTGCTCATCCTGGACGTCTCCGGATCGATGTCGGACTACTCGCGCAACCTGCTGCAGTTCGCCTACTCCACAAGACGCGCCGCCGGGCGCGTCGAGGTGTTCTGTTTTGGAACACGGCTGACTCGTATCACTTCAGCAATCGATCGGCGACTGCCCGACGACGCATTGAAGGACGCTGCCCGTGAGGTGTTCGACTGGGACGGCGGCACGCGTATCGGCGAGTCGCTCGACGAGTTTGTTCGCCACTGGGGCCGGTTGAGCCGCGGCTCGATCGTCGTGATCTGTTCCGACGGACTCGACAGAGGCGATCCGGCTGTACTCGCCACGGCCATGGAACGACTCGCACGTCTGTCACATCACGTCGTGTGGATGAACCCACACATGGGCGACGACGAGGACTTCAGGCCAAACACGCTAGGCATGATGGCGGCAGCCCCAAGCATCGACACCATCGTTTCGGGACACAACCTCCGCAGCCTCGAGAAGTTCGCCGCGAGAGTCCCCGAGCTGCGGTGAGGACATGAAGTGGAGCGTCTCCCTGCAGGCCGAAGGTGACCGGGGCCTCGAACTCGCCGAGATCGTCGAGTTAGCCGATGCGGTGGCGCCATTGGATGGAATCGCGTCCGGGATGGGAACGATGACCTATGGGGCGCGGCTCAGCATCGAGGCCGGCTCGGCCGAAGAGGCTGTCGATCTGGCGGTTCTTGCGTTCGAGTCGGCGGCGGCGCAGGCCGACCTTCCGGTGTGGCCGATCACCCACACCGAGGTGATTGGCGAAGACGACGAGTTGTTAGACGACGCGTGATTCGCCTGGGATCGCTGGCTGGTTACCCCTTCGAAGGGCCGCGGCTGCTTGCGGGATGGACCCCTCCGGCCGTTGCCGCAGTTTATGCCGTCATGTATCGACCAGACGCCGACGGCAAACCCCAGGAATTTGCCGTCATCTATGTGGGCCACTCCGACGACCTGACTCGCGAACACCTTCCCTTCCGGCACCCGCAGGCAGGGTGCTGGAAGAAGCGCGCCGGGGATCGCTGGAACCTTCACATCTGTACGTATGAAGTGCCAGGCGGGTTGCTGTCGCACCGCGAGCAGATCACCCATGAGTTGATTGCGGTTTACAAGCCCGGGTGCAACCCCGAGCAGTACAACCAGGTGTGGAAGGACGAGTGGATCGGTAGCTACATCGCGCCGACGACTGGACCTCTCACCACCGAGCGCGACCCTTCGACGGGTCGGTGAGGGCCGAGAGTCAGGCCGATGCCGTCTGTGTGGCGACTATCTCTGCGGCAATTGCAAGCGCAATTTCCTGAGGGTTGCGCGCCCCGATGTCGAGGCCGGCTCGCCCCCGTATCCGACTCAGATCGGTGAACCCTCTGTAGGCCAGCCAGTCGGACCGACTCTCTTGTAGATGCTTCGGCCCGACGCCACCGATGTACCCGACGTCGCTCTCAAGGGCCGCCATCAACCCTCCGCCACTTAATTCGAGATCATGGCCAAGGACAACAACACTGTCGAGTGGCGACAGGCCAGCGATGAGCCCCGAAGCTTCACGCGGGTTCCCCGCGGTGGCGGACTGCCAACCGATCGCCGAGGCGAGCCGCCGTAGCGAGTCTGCGATCTCCCCAGCACCCACGATGACCAGGGTGGATGTCGGCCACAGAACGGTGACCACAGTGTCGTCGAAGATCTCCGTGATGCTGGCTCCGTGGCCGAACACACGACGTTCACTGTCGACGGCTTCGCTGATTGTGTCGGACGTGTACAAAGCCGTGCTGATAACGGAGTCGCCATCCAATTGGCTGACGAGACACACCGGCTCACGGTCAAGGAGCTTTTGCCAGAGATCGTCGGGTAGCTCGGTCGCCGGAACCAGCAGGCAAGCGATCCCTACGGCGGGCTCGACGCCCGAGATCGCGGCGTCGCTCGGGCCGATGTCGAGCTTGCACAGTCGACCCTGACGTCCCTGGACCGCGGCCAACTCGATGAGCTGCCCATCGAGAGCTCCGGACATGAGCGACCCCAATCGGCCTCCTCCGGGCGTGATCGCTACTGCCTCGTTGGGGTCGGAGGGCTCCGCCTGCTGTCGGTCGACGATCCATGCGACATCAACGCGAGTCCCGGCGCGGATACACGTAGAAACACTCAACGCAATGCTGTACATCGATGGATTCTACGCGCCCCCCTGGGACAAGCCTTTCAGTTCGCGCTGGTCGGTGAGCCAACGCCGTGACGTCGAAGCACCTCATCGGAGCCGACGGTAGAATCTTGGTGTGCGCAACATCGAGATGCCCTTGCTGCCGGATCGGGTGCGGGCGGCCATCGAGGAAGCCAGGGGTAGGGCGCTGTGAGTTATGAGGCGCTTCGCCAGGCAGCTGAGTGGTCGTCACAGGGCAAGCCCTTCGTGCTGGCCACCGTGGTGTGGCGCCGGGGCCCATCTTCGGGCAAGGCAGGAGCCTCTGCCTTGGTGGCTCCAGACGGCAGGATCAGTGGTTGGCTGGGCGGTGCCTGCGCCGAGCCGACTGTCGTACGGGAGGCTTTGGCTGCACTCGTCGATGGCCAGCCACGACTCCTACAGCTCGGATCGCCTGAGGAATTCGGGACCAGATTGGGAGAAGGCGTTGTGGCCGTGCCGATGGCCTGCGAGAGTGAGGGAGCTATGGAGGTATACCTGGACCCGGTGATCCCGTCACCGCAGCTTGTCGTAGTTGGTCGCTCTCCGGCAGCGGAAGCGTTGGTCGCGATGGGGGAGTCGCTGGGATGGCGCTCCCGTCGCATTGATGATCAGGAGAATGCCATCGACCTCGGGCCCATCAGTGCGCGCGACTTCGTGGTGGTGGCGACCCAGGGCCACTACGACGAGGTAGCCCTCGACTCGGCGTTGGCGACCTCCGCTGGCTACGTTGGTCTCGTCGCCTCTCGCAAGCGAGCCGATTCCGTTCTCGAGTACTTGCGGAGCCGCGGCTCGAGCGATGAAGAGCTCATGCGTATCCACGCCCCCGCCGGCCTCGACCTGGGAAGCATCGATCACATCGAGATCGCCGTGGCCGTCCTGGCGGAGATCGTCGGGTTGAAGGCGGTCGGGGGATTGACCACGGGAGTCACCGTCCAACAACCGTTGACAGCCATCGACCCGGTGTGTCAGATGACCGTCGATGTAGCCACCGCGCACTTCGTCGCCGAGCATGACGGTGCCAACTACTACTTCTGCGCTCATGGGTGTCAGAAGACCTTTGAGAGCAACCCAGCAGCCTTCGTGACATGAGCAACGTGAAGATCAGCAACGAGTTTGAGGTGAAGCGCCCGGTCGACGACGTCTGGGAGATGTTCCAGGACGTGCCATCGGTCGCGCAGTGTCTCGCCGGTGCCGAGATCACCGAAGACAGGGTGACAACTCCTACGCGGGCTGCGTCGAGGTGAAGCCGGGGCCGATGAGCTCAAGATTCGAGGGCTAAGCCACCATCAGCCCTGATGCCGCCGCCAAGACCGGACATATCGACACCAAGGGAGCCGACAAGGCCCCGGGGTAGTCGTGGCTCCGTCAAGGTCGACTATTCGTTGGTTGCATCCGATGGCGGCGCCACGGTCGCCGTCGACGCAGACACTTCCCTTTCGGGCGCCATAACCCAGTTAGGGCGCACCGGCCTCGTCGAGGAGATGCACGGGGACGACCTCGACAAGGCTTTGGGAGACTTCTGGACTGGGACGGCGTGCCCGGAGAACGCAACGTTGAACCCAGGCGGCCAGCCATTTGGGAGTTTCGACGTGGTCCCCCCTAAACCGGCTGTCTCGAACCAAGGTCAACCGCACTGCCCGGTGTCGTTGGTAGCCATCTACCCGAGCTCCTGATCAGCCATCGTTAACTAGCCGACCAGGGAACGGAGCGCCTATTGAGGGCGCTCCGATCGCGCTGCCACCGCCCCCGATCGGGGATGCTCGTCTTCGTGGTCGGTCGGGGCCCTACTGTGTGAGCTGTCGAGGCACTGGCCGTTCGGAGAAGTTCTCGGATACCGGGTCCTGTGTTGTGCCTCCCCGATCAAGGTCCGCTCTTCGGGGGGCGGGACGTTGGCAGTACTCACCAAGCACCTCAGGGATTCCGCCGCGCCCTCCGGCCTTGGTGTCAACCTGTGCCCTCGGTGTCGCGCATCCTGCAAACACTCTGCAAACGAACGGTGCCGGATGACTCCGTTCGTATACGTAGGGAGCCGGAAGGCGTTGTCGGAGAAGCTCTGGAGGTACGGGCGAATCCGGGAGTGCCGGACCGAGGCGGACGGTCCCGGATTAGCTCAAAGGAACTTGTAATGAGCAGGTCGGGGGTTCGATTCCCTCCGCCAGCTCCCACGGAAGCCCCGTGACGCGGGGGCCCTCGCCCAAATCGCTTGTTGGCGTCGGTGGCTGACCTGGAGGATTGTGGCTACTCGTAACGCGACAGCCCGGCTCTAGTAGCGTCGGGCTCGTGCTACTAGAGAGAGACCGAGAGCTCGATTTGATGGCCGATCTGCTGACCGAGGTCGGATCGTCGGGGGGCAGGGTCGTCCTGCTGCGTGGTGAGGCCGGCATCGGCAAGAGCGCTCTCGTCGGAGAATTCGTCGAAGCGCATGCGGATGAGGCCCACGTTCTTTGGGGGTCATGTGACGATCTCTTCATACCTCAGCCCCTAGGTCCTTTCTGGGATATGGCCCGTGTTGAGCCGTCTTTCAGTGGGCCCGTGGAGGAGGGCAATCGCCCGCGTTTGCTGGAGGCCATCATGGACCTGCTCTCGCGCTCCCTGCGCTCCACTGTCATGGTCATCGAGGACACCCAGTGGGCCGACGAGGCGACCTTCGACGCCATCAAGTACATCGGCCGGCGTATCACCCGAACCAACGGATTGCTTCTTCTGACCTATCGCGACGGTGGGGTCGACTACGACCATCCCCTGCGGGGAGTGATCGGCGACCTTCCACCTGCCAGCGTGGTGAGGCTTCAGCTCGGTGGCATCTCGTTGGCCGGCGTGTCGTCGATGATCGGTGAGTCCGATTTGGATCCGAACGAAGTCCTGGCAGCCACCGGCGGCAACCCTTTCCTGGTGACTGAGATGGCTTTCGCTGGGGGCGAGGAGGTGCCGGCGTCGGTTCAGGACTCGGTGATGGTCAGGGTGCAGAAGTTGTCTCCTGAGGCCCAAGAGATGTTGAAGACCCTCTCGGTCATACCGGAGCCGATACCTCGAGCCGATGCCCTGGGACTTACCGGGGTAACTGAGAGTCGGCTTGCCGAGTGCGAGGGGCGCGGCTTGCTCCTGGGCCCAGACGAGCTGGTTGCCTTCCGCCACGAGCTGATTCGACAGTCGGTTGAGGCGGCATTGACAACGAGCGAGCGGATGATCGCCCACCGGATTGTGCTCGAGGATCTGCCCGACGAGACCCATCCGTGCCTTCTCATCCACTCTGCCGTCGAGGCCAAGGACATCGACCGACTGATCGTTCTCGCACCTAGATCTGCACGATATGCCGCGGCGGCCGGAAGCCATCACGAGGCCGCTAGCGACTTTCGCGAGCTGGGGCCTCACCTCGACCGTTTCGAACCCGAGGCGCTGGGGGCGCTACTCCACGAGTGGGCACGTGAAGAGTTCCTTCTCGACAACATCTCCGAAGCGATCAACTTGACCGAGCTGGCGCTCGTTCACTACCGGGAGGTAGGCGACAGGAGAGCGGAGTCGGGGACACTCGCCCAAGCTGCGCACTTCTATGAGAACGCCGGACGGCGGGCCAAAGCCGAAGAGCTCGCCCGCCAGGCCGTGGACGTACTCGGATCGAACCCCGATGGCTCCGATCTTGCCAGAGCGCTCGAGGTCAACGCCTATCTGCAATGGATGGCGAATAACGTCACAGACGCACTCGAGTTGGTCGACCGAACATTGGAGGCCGCAGGGCCGGACGTCGATGAACGAATCCTCATCCGTTCCCTCAACCACAGAGGAATGATCGCCAGTGTCGCCAACTATCCGGCCGGTCGGGCAAGTCTTGACGAGGCCCGAGACCGCGCTGCGGCCGCGGGTGAGTGGTACGAGGAGTGTCGGGCACTCTTTAACCACGCCTGGGTAGCCGCCGAGTATCGCGATCTCTCCATCGCAGCGGATTACTCGCAGCGGGCCATCGCCGCAGCCGTTCGACACGAGCTGCCGACCCTCGAGAGCTATGCGACGGCGATCTATGCCCGAGTTCTCGAACTCAAAGGTGAATGGAGCGAAGCCGAAGACCTGGCGAGAGACCAGCTCGACCGCGCCGCCATCAGCCAGATGGTCGCTCTCCCCATCCTCGGCATGCTCGAAGCGAGGAGGGGCCGGGCCACCGCTCCAGCCACGCTGACGAAAGCCTGGGAGCTGTCATACGTTGCCGATGAGTTCCAGCGCCTGGCCCCCACGGCGATAGCGGTCGCGGAACACGCCTGGATTTCCGGGATTGCCAACATCGCTGTGGATGACATCAGAAGAGTCATGGAGCTCGGACTCGACAAAGGCTTCCGATGGTCGCCGGGTTCCATTGCATTGTGGCTGTGGAAGCTCGGTGAGCTGACGAAGGCTCCCGAAGGAATCGCCGAGCCGTATCGGCTGCTCATCGAAGGCGAGCCCATGGCCGCCGCTGAGATGTGGTTGACAATCGGATGCCCCTACGAAAGGGCCATCGCCCTGGCACACGGCGACCAGGCCGCTCAACTTGAAGCGCTCGAAGGGCTCGAGACCCTTGGCGCAACCGCGGTTGCCGCCAAACTCAGAAAAGCGATGCGCGACCAGGGTTTGTCCGTTCCCCGTGGCAAGGGCTCAAAGACCAGGGCCAATGCCGCAGGCCTTACCGCCCGGCAGGCAGAGGTGCTGCAGCTCCTTGACGAAGATCTTCCCAACTCCGAGATCGCCGACCGCCTCTTCGTGTCACCTCGAACGGTTGAGAACCACGTTTCGGCGATCCTCGCCAAGCTGGATTCCCCCACACGAGAGGAAGCCGTGTCGGCAGCCCGCGCCCAAGGTCTTCTGGTTTCCAATAACACGTAGTCGCGTACCCATTCTTGGGTGGCGACTACCGATGACACCAAGTCCGAGATTCCTTACGTTGGGCCGGTAGCCACAAGAGGCCAACCCGACCGAAAGGCAAGGACATGAACTGGGAACACACCGAATTGCCACTGGCACCGAAAGCCGGAAGAATCGACGAGCTGAGAAGTGAGGCCGCCAGTCATCGCCAATACCGCGAGGTCGTCAGAGCGAAACGGCCTCGAAGGTCGTTCTCGCTTCGATCTCGCCTCGCTGAGCGCCTGGCAGCCCTCAGTGATCTCGTAGCACCTTCCGAGCGGACGCCAGCGAGCGTTCGCTCCGCCAAATAGGGCTTGTAATGAGCAGGCCGGGAGTTCGATTCCCTCCGCCAGCTCCAAGCAGCTCGCCCTACGGGCCTCGCGAAATCCAAGCTTGTGGTGCAGTGGAGCCATACCCTCCGCGAGATGTTGACCCAGAGAGATCGGCGTGTCCTCGAATTCGAGGCGACGTGGTGGAGCTATCCAGGACCCAAGGATGTCGCCATTCGCGACTACCTCGGCATGAGCGCGACGCGGTATTACCAGGTGCTGCGGCGTCTCATGGACGACGCCGATGCGATGGCATTCGATCCCATGACCGTTCGGCGACTGCAACGGGTCCGTAAGGTTGCCAATGAACGCCGCTTGGAGCGACTCGACGGTTCCAGCGCCTGAGACAGGTGGGCACTAGGTTCCCATGACTAGGGGTTTGGCACCATGACAGAGGAACGAAGGTCGGTCTTCGACACGCTGCGTCGCATGGGCGTGATCACGTGGAGCCTCGTCGGAACGATCGTGTTCCTGGCCTTCATCGTCTGGGGCATCATCCAGGTCCAAAACGTTATCCCGGCTGTCGTGCTGGCGACGGCCATCATCTACCTCCTAAACCCCGTCGTCACCCGTCTCCGCAACCACGGCGTGCCGCGCCTTCTCGGCTCCTGCATTTCCTACTTAGCACTTGGGGCTTTGGTGTCGCTTGCTGTCTGGTTGGCGCTGCCGAGCATCACCGACCAGGCGCAGCAGCTTGCCGATGACTTCCCGACCATCTACGACAACCTGGCAACCGACTCGGAGCGATGGGCGGAGAACGTAGGTATCACCGTAGAGGTGCCTCGCTATGACGAGCTCGATGACTACTTCGAGTCGGCGACGGCCGATGGAGGAGTGCTGTCGCTCGACCGCGTTGGCGACTTCACTCTCGGAGTGCTCGAATTCCTGCTCGTCCTGGTTCTGGCCCCGGTTCTGGCCTTCTATCTGTTGCTGGATCTTCCCAAACTTTCGGACAAGGCCAAGGAGCTCTTTCCCGCGGAACACCGTGCCGAAGCGATCCACGTTGGCAACCAGCTCAGCCGGGCAGTGGGCGGCTTCCTCCGGGGTCAGTTGGTCGTAGCGCTCATCGTTGGACTCATGACGAGCTTCGGCTTCTGGGTGATCGACCTCGACTTCTGGTTGCTGATCGGGATGATCGCCGGGTTCCTCAACATCATCCCGTTCGTTGGTCCTTGGGTAGGCGGAGCCTTGGGCGTTCTCGTCGCCCTGGCCACCGCCGACGCCAGGACGGCCGTCTATGCAGCGATCGTCGCCGCTCTCGTTCAACAGATCGACAACCACTTCATAAGCCCGACCGTTCTGCGAGTCACCGTTCGCCTGCATCCGGCCACCATCATCCTGGCCCTCTTGTTGGGGGCGACGCTTGGCGGCCTGCTTGGAGTGTTGCTCGCAGTCCCGGTCGTTGCCTCTATCAAGATCGTCACCGGGCACTTCTGGAGGACGCGGATACTCGGGCAGTCCTGGGAAGAGTCGAGCGAGGCGATGGTCGAACAGCATCTGACCGGCGAGACGCTGATCGAGCGCATCCGTGGAGTTGAAGCAGCTGGTGAAAGAGCCGAAGAAGCCGCCGCAGATGGCGGCGACGGGTGACCGAGAACCTTGCTGCCATCGATGCCTATCTGAGGGAAGCCGACGGCACCGTCGCCGAGGTAGGTGAAGGCGGCGTCGTTCTCGACCGCACCGTCTTCTACGCCCGCGGCGGCGGCCAACCGGGTGACACCGGCCAGTTGACTTGGGATGGCGGATCGGCAACGGTCACCGACACCTTCTACAAAGACGGCTCCCACTTCCACGCTGTCGACGGCGTCACACCGGCCGTCGGTAAGGCGGTGCACGGCGCGATCGACTGGGAGCGTCGGCACACGCTCATGCGCACCCACACCGCACTGCACGTGCTGTCTGCGATCATCTTCAGAGACTTCGATGCCAAGGTCACCGGGGGCAACATGGAGCCGGGTAGCGCCCGGATGGACTTCGAGCTCGACTCGATCTCCGTCGAGTTCGGCGAGCAGGTGGAAGACGCCCTCAACGGCGAGCTGGCCAAGCATCACGACATCAGCGTGCAGTTCCTACCTCGCCAGGAAGCCCTTGCCGATCCTCTGCTCATACGCACCAAGGTCAACCTCATCCCAGAGTCGGTCGATCCGATCCGAGTCGTCGACATCGGCGACATCGATCGTCAGGCCGACGGCGGCACCCATGTTGCCAACACGTCCGAGGTGGGCCCGGTTCGCGTCGTGAAGACGGAGTCCAAGGGCAAAGCCAACAAGCGAATCAAGATCGAGCTGGAGAAGCCCTAGCTACTTCGGTCCCGAGGCGACTACTTGGGGCTCGACTCCTTCGGCGTACTGGACGAAGTTGTCCTTGAACATCGAAGCCAGCTTGGCGGCCTGGGCATCGAAGGCGTCTGCGTCGTCCCAGGTAGCACGAGGGGTCAGCAGATGCTCGGGCACTCCAGGAACGGCGACGGGGACGTCGACGCCGAAGTGCGGGTCTTTGGTGAAAGCCACGTCATCGAGAAGGCCTTCGAGGGCGGCGTTGAGCATGGCCCGGGTGTAAGGGATGCGGATGCGCTCGCCGACGCCATACGGACCGCCTGTCCACCCGGTATTGATCATCCACACCCGCGGCGAGTGCTCGGCGATCTTCAGCTCGAGCTCCTTGGCGTAGTAGCTCGGCGGCAACGGCAGGAAGGGTGCGCCGAAGCAGGGAGAGAAGGTGGCCTCGGGCTCGACGATTCCCCGTTCGGTTCCGGCGAGCTTCGAGGTGTAGCCGGAGATGAAGTAGTACATGGCCTGCTCGGTGTTCAGGCGGGCGATCGGCGGTAGGACCCCGAAGGCATCGGCCGACAGGAACACCAGATCGCTGGGGTGACCACCGGTGCCATGGGCTGTGGCGTTGGCCAGGTGGCGCAGCGGGTAGGAGCAACGCGTGTTCTCGGTCTTGGAGCCGTCGTCCCAGTCGGGCAACCGAGTGACCGGATCGATGACGACGTTCTCGAGGATGGTCTCGAATTGGTTGGCAGCCGCGAAGATGAGCGGCTCGTCTTCGGGACTGAGGTGGATGGTCTTGGCGTAGGAGCCGCCTTCGAAATTGAACACTCCCTTATCGCTCCACCCGATCTCATCGTCGCCGACCATTCCCCGCAAAGGGTCGGTGGCCAGGGTGGTCTTGCCGGTGCCGGAGAGACCAAAGATGACGGCACTTGTCTCGTCTTCGGCGACGGTCGCCGAGGCATGCATGCTCAGCACATGCTTCTTGGGCATCAGGTAATTGAGCACTGAGAACACGGACTTCTTCATCTCGCCCATGTACATGGAGCCGGCGATCATCAGGATGCCTCTGTCGAAGCTGATGCAGACCGCAACCTCGCTGCGAGTGCCATCGCGATCAGGTTCCGCCTGGAAGTAAGGGGCGTGAACGATGGTGAATTCTGGTTCGAAGTTCTCGGTGTCGGCTTCCCCGTAGAACCTCGGCAGGATGAACATGTTGCGTGCAAAGAGGGCGTGCCACGGACTCTCGGTGATGGTGCGCACTGGTATGCGGTGGTCGCTGTCGGCGCCAACGTACAGATCCTGGACATATAGGTCGGCGGCGGCGCTGAGGTAGTCGGCGACGCGATCGTGGAGCGCGCTGAATACCTCGGGCTCCATCGGATGATTGACATCCCCCCACCAGATATCAGACTCCGTCGATTCCTCCCGAATGACGAACTTGTCCTTGGGGCTCCGACCGGTGTACGGCGTCGTGTCGACAACGAGCGGCCCTTTGTGGGCTACCTCGCCGAGGTTTCGCTGCAGCGTGTGCTCATAGAGGCTCGGCGTCGACAGCTGCCAGTGAACATCTCCCTTAGGAGTGATGCCGTGTGGAGCAAGGTCGCGCATGTCATGCCTCCGTTGCTGGCGGTTCTGGGTCAACCTCGGTGACCATTGGAGCGTCGGAGGCCGGTACGGCAACGGCCGTCTCGCCTGCCACTACCTGGGGCGGACCCCTCCGGGACCGCATCACGAAGAAGGCGATGGCTACCGCGAGGGCGGCCAAGATCAGCACGATCAGCCAAGCCGGCGTGCCGCCCCCTGACTTGAGATTCGATTGGGCTTCGATCGACAGCGTCTGGACATCGCCGGTGAGCGGAATGTCCCATTCCAGGGCGCCGTCGTCGAGTACCCGATCTCTGTTGGAGGATGTGACCGAGCCTGGCATCTCGATCTGGATGTGGAACTGAAAGATGTTGGCGAGGGCGTCGGCACCGATCCCGGCCAACTGGTCGTCGGCGAGGTCGCCGCCTGTCAGCTCAGCCAGATCGATGTTCCCCGAAACCTGGGCGGTGTCCTCGTCGATCTCGATGTCGAAGTCGTTGAGGAAGTTGTCGGCATCTGTTCCGAGCAACCGCAAGCCGTTGAGGTCGGAGAAGGGAACGCTGGCCTCATAGAAGGTGAAGTCATCCTCCTCGTAGGTCCTCTGCTCGGCACCCGGGAGCTCGCCGAACGGGTTGTCCTCACCGAAGAAGCTGTCCTCGATCGGCTCCCCGCTGGATTCAACGAGCGCTTGGAACTCCTCGTCAAGGCCGATCGAGACCAGAACCTGGCCGCTCTCGTCGGCATCGAGGATCAGACGGAAGTCTGCCCGCATCTCGCATCCGGCAGTGAGGACCCCGAAGGCGACGATGGCAACGACGAGCTTCTTGTTCATGCTTCCCTCTTCTTTCGCCAACTTTACGGCGCCGCCGAGGCCACGCCGAAATAGGCTCGGTCGATGGACCCCCGCTCGAAAGCTCTGCACGAGGCCCTCGTCAGCGCCTATCGACCCTACCTGGCGACCATCGCCGCCGCCCACGACATCTCAGGTGCCGTCGCCGAGGGCGAGCAGTGGCTGACGATCGCCCTGGACGAGCTCCTGGGAACCCACTTCGCCAGCCAGAGCCGAGGCCCGCTCGAGGTCTTCCAGGAGGCGCTGCGATTCCCGACGGAGGCGCTTGCGGCCGCTGGTGTCGAGCCGTCGCAGCGACCCGAGGCGGAACGGGTCGCCCTTCCTGGTGACACCTACGGGTTGGCGCCCGCCTCGTCGCAAGTACTGGGCGAGGACGTGTGGCGAGCCCATATCGAATGGGGCGCCGCCAAGGCCGCGGTGCTGACGACGGTGTGTTGGTTCGGCAGGGACCTCGCCGATCGTGCCAAGATCGAGCACGCCGCCGCTGAAGCGGGAAGACGGCTGGTGATCGCTCCGGACTCGGTCGCCGGGTGCGGTCGCGTCGTCGTCGACCTCGACTTCCCCGGGGGGGATACCGCTGTTGAGCAGGCCACAGCCGCCGGTGTGCCGACAGTTGCCTACGGCCCGCACGTCGACAGAGAACGTCTGGACAAGGCATCCGCCGCAGGGGCGATGGCCCTGCCGCGGTCTAGGTTCTTCGCGGATCTCGCCCTACACGTCGCGAAGTAGCCAGCGAAAGCCGAAGGCGGGCAATTCGAGATCGGCAAGTTGGACGGCGCCGCCGGCGATGAGGTCGGTAGCAGATCCGACTACACCTTCGACTCGTTGCGGTCCATCCGAGAA
>JAZFSG010000072.1:0-8613 GCA_036446035.1 Acidimicrobiia bacterium
CACCAATAGATCGAGATCGGGCCGACTGTCGAGAAGCGCTCGGCCGGTGGCGAGGCCGATGATCCCGCCGCCGACGATGATGACGTCGTGTCCAAGGGAGCTCAGGCCAACACGGCCTTCGCGTCGAGGTGGTGGGGCTCGCGATCGATGGAGAAGAAGGCCATGGGCGCGTCGGTGTCGTGCTCCAGTGTCTCGCCGCTCAGCCAGCGGGCCACCATCGAACCGACGGACGGGGCCTCCTTGAAGCCGTGGCCGCTGAAGCCGTTGGCGACGACGAACCCCTCGATGTCCGTCGGGCCGATGATCGGGTAGACGTCTTCGGCGTTGACGGTGTAGAGCCCGGCGATGCCGGTCATGCTGCCCCGGAAGGGCAGCGAGGGGATGCGATGGTGCAGGCCGTAGATCCTGGTGTCGCGGAAGGCGGCGTCGATGTTGGTGTTGAAGTTGTCTGGGTCGGACACCTCTTCTTGTTCGTCCTCCTCCCGGATGGACCCGATAAGGATCTGTTGTCCGCCGGTCTCGGGGCGGAAGTAGATGCCGCCGGAGCCGTCCCCGACCACCGGTATTGGACCGACGACCTCGGGCGGCCACTCCCGATAGATCACCTGGGCGCGGATGGGCTTCAGGGTCCAGCCCAAGTCGAGGCCCGCCATGGCAGCCAGCTGGTTGGCCCAGGGACCGGCGGCGTTGACGACGACGGGAGCGTCGACCTTTCCGCCGTCGGCCAGGTCGACACCGTCGACTCGACCACCGGTCGTCCGCACGTCGGAAACCGCGGAACGGAAGCGAACGTCGACGCCCTCACGCCGCGCTGCTTCCAACAGGTCCTGGCAGGCGCTGACGGGGTCGAAGTAGCCGGGGTCGACCTCGTAGAGGAAATCGTTGTGGTCGGCGCACTGGTGCTCGGTGTCGGCTTCGAGATCGAAAGGCTTGTTGCACAACGACAGCGCGGGGAAGCGCTCGTTGACGGCTGCGCCGTCGAGGTGTTCCACGGCGATGCCGAGGCCGGCCATCGTCTCGCGCGCCGTCTCCACGTCGTCTGCGGTGTCGCCCATCATCCACAGCACGCCCGTGTGGTGGAACTTGCCCCGGGGCTCGGGGATGCCGGTGTACTCGGCCCAATTGCGGTAGGTCTGGAGGCCGTCGCGGGCCATGCGGATGGCGTCTGGGTAGGTGTAGCGCTGGCGGAGGATGGCGCAGGAGGCCCCGGTTGAGCCTTCGCCGACGTTGGCCGCCTTCTCGAGAACAACGATCTGCTGGGAGGACCGCAGCGCCAGCTGATAGGCGATGGACAGACCGATGATGCCCGCTCCGACAACTACAACATCGGCCGTGTCGCTCATGGCACCGAATCTACTCGGTTGTCGAGGCGGCTCGTACGCTGCGGTCATGGCCTCGTTGGATGTAGACCGCATCACCGAGCTGCTGGCGGGACCGCACCAAGCCGTGCTGGCCGTGGGCCGCCTCGACAAGGGTCCGGTTGCTGTGCCGATGAGCTATTACTTCGCCCACGACCGTTTCCATATGGTCACCGATCCCAGCTCGTTGCACGGACGGTTAATGGCCAAGAGGGGCCGGGCCACGATGACGGTGCAGGCAGAAACCGTCGTCGGCCGCAGTGTTCGCCAGTGGTATGTCATGGCCGAGGGCCCCGTGAGCTTCAGAGACGACGATCCAGCACCCCATGTGCGCGCCATTCTGGCCAAAGACCGAGGGGAGGAGAATGCCGACGAGTGGGCGGGTGCGGGGCCGCCAGCGGAGGTCTGTCTCGTTGTGCTCGATCCTGCCCGCCTCTCGGGTTACGAGTTTCGAGAGTCCCTCGACACCTGACTTTTCGCGTTACCCGGGCCCTGGCCACCCCCGGACGCGGTTCCCCCCAGACCCGAACACAGGGGGGAACCGACGGGAACTGGGGGGAACGACTGACCGGGGTGACTCAGATGAAGAGGATCTGGCCTCCTTCGGCGAGGTTGAACTTGTCAGCAGCCGACACGATGTCCTTTGTCGTCATGAGGGGTACTGCCCGTCGTGCCTGCTTGTGCATATATTCACAAGTAGGCACCAGCTGCAGTAGGGGCTTTGGTCCCTACTGGTGGGGACGCCCGCGGACGGCCCGCTACACCGCCAGATCGCGCAGGCGGAGCTCGGCCCAGCGGGCAGGGAGGATGAGGCGGAAGCGGTACGGCAGGAAGGGCCGGGTGGCCTTGATCAGCGCCAGGTTGGCGTCGAGTACTCGCTGGCGACCGGGGCTCCACCTGAGCTGGTGCAGCTCTCGCAGCCGCGGGTCGAGGGTCCCGGTCGCTGTGAACGAGATCAGCTTCCAGATGGGCTTGATCCTGGCGGGCACCGAGCGCCCGGTGCGGATGAGGTCGGTCACCTCGGCCGAAACCTCGGTGGCCCGCAGCTCGTCGCCGGCGATGACTCCGTCGACGTACTTCTCCATGTCGGCGAAGCTGTTGGGAATCTCGGACCGGGGAAGCCACAGCAGCTCGGCGGCAACCTTGTTCTCCTCGTGGTAGCGATCCTTCTCGTCATGGCTGAGAGGTCCGACGGTGAGCTCGTAGAAGAGCAGCGTCGATACCTCGAGAGCGGCGTGGATCCACAGCAGCAGATCGATCGCAGTCGCGTCGTAGTAGAGGCCCGTGACCGGATCCTCGCCCTTGATGGTCTTGTGCAGCTTGTTGATGCGATCCGCGGCCTCATCGGCCTCCGCGATCGATCCGAAGGTGACGAGGTTCTGCAGCTGCAGTGTCCGGATGAGCCGGGACCACGGGTCGCGGCGATAGCCCCCTGTCTGTCGTGCCCCAGCGGAGACGAGAGGATGAGCAGAGTGCATCAGAAGAGCCCGCGCGCCGCCGAAGAGCACCGTGGTCTCCCGGTTCACCTTCCACATGGCGCTGTCCGGCCCGAAATAGCCGCTGTCCGTCCTCATTGCGCGGACGGTAGCCGGGCTTGGGCCGTGTTCAAGGTGGGCGGCCGAAACGCCGATTGAATCGACAACCACACAATGCGAGTCGAATGCAAGTCGTAGTGCAACGACCGACCCGCGTCATGGCGGCCATGGCGGGGGGACTGCTGGCAGCCGTCCTTGGCGCCTGTTTGTGGTTCCTCATCGCCTGGATTTTCAGCGTCCACGCCAGCTTCCTGGCGGCTCTGGTCGGTCCCTTTGCCGGCATGGGCGCCTGGCTGGCGCATCGCCGACAGGGCTCTGTCCTCCTGCAGGGATGGAGCGTGCTCATCACACTCGTGGTCCTGCTGGTGGCCGAGGCGATGGTGGTTCGCATGATCGCCGTCAGGGGTCTCGCCGAGCAGCTCGTTGATCAAGGAGGGAACGTGCCGTTGCTGCTCCCCTTCGACGTCATGTGGAACCTGGTGGCGACCGGACTGACGCAGGACCCGATCACGCCGCTCTTCTTCGCCGTCAGCTTGTGGTACGCCATCTCCATTCCCAAGGCTCGCCAAGAGGAGTTCTAGACAGGGCCATCTAGGGTCCAGGTAGGCTCGCGGCGTGCGGATCCACCTCCTCGATGGCACCTACGAGCTGTTCCGTTCCTATTTCGGGGCTCCGAAGCGCTTTGCCCCCGACGGGCGCGAGGTCGGTGCCACGGCCGGAATCATCGCCAGCACGCTGAGCCTGCTCTCCGAGCCTGGCGTCACCCACATCGCCGCAGCCTTCGACACCGCCATTCCGTCGTTCCGAAATGACCTCTACGCGGGCTACAAGACAGGCGAAGGCGTCGAGGCCGATCTGCTGTCACAGTTCCCGTTGGCCGAGAGGGCACTGAGCGCTCTCGGCGTCGTCGTGTGGCCGATGACCGAGTTCGAAGCAGACGATGCCATGGCAACCGCCGCCTACCGCTACGCGCCTCACGTCGAACAAGTCGTGGTGCTCTCTCCGGACAAGGACATGGCGCAGTGTGTGGTCGGTGACCAGGTCGTCACCTTCGATCGCCGTAAGGGCGTCTTCATGAACGACGCCGGGGTCAGGGAGAAGTTCGGCGTGGCCCCCGAATCTATCCCCGACTACCTGGCTCTGGTTGGCGATGCCGCAGATGGCTTCCCGGGGCTGCCCGGGTGGGGAGCCAAGTCCAGTTCGGCCGTTCTTGGCCACTATCGCCATCTCGAGCACATTCCTCTCGACGCCGCCAGATGGGAGGTCCCAGTGCGAAGTTCGGGTCGGCTGGCCTCAGTCTTGGTCGAGGGCATGGGCGACGCTCTGCTCTTTCGCTTCCTTGCTCTGCTACGGACCGACGTCCCACTCGAGGAGGGCCCCGAGGACCTGGAGTGGCCCGGAGTCCACCATGAGCCCTATGCCGAGCTGTGCGAAGAGCTTGGGCTGGGCAACCTCACAGACCGACCACACCGCTGGGCAGCACTCTGAGGGAACGTATGGGCACGATTCCCCGTTCTCTAGGGATGCGCCGCCTTCTCGTGCTCACCTTGGCCCTCGCCGCCTGCGGCGGTGCCGCTCAGACCACGACCACGCCAGCGGGTTCCGTCGCCACCTCAACGCCGGCCACCCCTGTCTCCTCGGCGCTTCAGCGCCAAGCCGTGCTGATACCTCCGGCTACGAACGCCGCCGTCCGCAACCAGTTCGGCTTCGGCTTCCCCGCAGCCCCGGCGGTCCCCTCCGGTCCCCCAGAGGAGGCGCTTGTCGAAGCTCTCGACGCTGTCTTCTCGAGCCTGACAGCAACGTCCATCGATATTGCCGCCATCGACCAGATCGGCGAGCTGGGCGACGCCAGGGCGGCTTGGCTCGTCTCCGATCTGCTGGCCCTCCTGGGACAGAGCCCCGCCCGCAGCATTTCTCTGAATGTCTTCGAGCGTCTCACCGGCGCCGCGCTCGAGGATGACCCAGTGGCCGGGTTGAGTCCATGGCAGTCGGTCGCTGATCATCTCATCGCCTGGGACCTGCCTGCGGTGCCCGGCTATGAGAAGTGGAAGTCGCAGCTCTACTTGCTGATCGAACCAAGGTGGCAACCGTTCTTCGACGACGTTGACGCCACCATCGACTGGCGATTCGTGAGTTGGGGAGGTGTGCCGATGGACGCCCGCTTGTTGGGCGACCCCGACCCCTGCCCACAAGGGTGCATTGCGGCTCTCGACGACCCGGTCGTCACCGATGCGGCAGGAGGCGACTGGTACTCCGACGACCGGGTGGTGTTCGGCGTCACGATCGGCGGAGAGTCGAGGGCCTACCCCAAGAACATCATGGAGATTCACGAGATGGTGAACGACACCGTCGGCGGACGCCGGGTGGCCATCCCATATTGCACGTTGTGCGGCTCGGCGCAGGCTTACTTCACCGACAACTTGCCCGGAGGGGCTGAGGTGCCGTTGCTGCGAACATCGGGTCTGTTGAGTCGGTCCAACAAGGTGATGTTCGACCGCAACACCTTTTCGGTGTTCGACACCTTCACGGGCGTTGCCGTTTCGGGTCCGTTGCGCCAGCAGGGCATCGAACTGGAGCAGACGTCAGTGGTTGCATCGACATGGGGTGACTGGAAGCTGGCCCACCCCGACACCACCATCGTGGCCGAGGACGGGGGCATCGGTCGCCAATACTCCCTGGACCCGCTCGGTGATCGGGACGACAACGGCGCCATCTTCCCCATCGGCAACGTGGACGAACGTCTCGGCGTCCAGGACAAGGTCCTCGGCGTGATCGCGGATGACGGAACCCCGATAGCTTTCTCCGTCGTAGACGCCCGGGCTCAGCTGGAAGCAGGCGGCTCGGTGGAGGCGCTCGGCGTCGTCGTTGTCAGCGATGGCTCAGGTGTGCGGGCGATCGATGCTGCCGGAGCTGACGTTGTTGGTCACGAGGCCTTCTGGTTCGCTTGGGCACAGTTTCACCCAGACACCGTGCTTTGGGCGGCGCCCGTCACCTAGCTCGTAAGGACCGGCGAGATCAGGGAGTGCTCGGCTCGTCGCGGCCAGCACCAGAACACCGGCCAGCAGCATGCTGGCACCGACCAGGGCGATGGTGCTGCCGTCCTGGCCGGTACGAGGCAAATTCTCGGTAGTTGGCGGGCCGCCGGTTGGTACGGGCACCAGCGTCGTCGCGGGCACGGTGGCAGTGCTGTATGGCTCCACTTGGGCAGTGACGGCGCCAAATGCCATCGTCGTCAGCAGCCCCGCCACCGCTGCGACAGTCGCCATGCCCTTCATGTGTGTAGTGACCATGTAACGCTACTCCCCGAAGGCCCCCTCAGACGCTGGAGTGACGCTCCTGCGCGTGGAAGCGAGGAGTCCGGCACCTTCGGTGACAGCGGCTAGAGCTTGTTAGCTATTTGCGAAAGAGACCGGCCAAGCGGGAGCCGCCCTCGACCTTGACGCCCTTCCAGAAGGCGATGTAGTCCTTGATCTCGGAGGCGGCGGGGGAGGGCTCGGGGTAGTACCAGGCTCCACGCTGATTCGTCTTGCCGTCGACCTCGATGTCGTAATAGCTGGCGACACCCTTCCACGGGCACACGGTTTGCGCCGATGACTTCGCGAGGTACTCGGTGTTCACAGACTCCGGAGGGAAGTAGTGGTTGCCCTCGACAACGACGGTTTCCTCTGACTCAGCGATGACAGCGCCATTCCAGACAGCTTTGGGCATTTCGGATTTCTCCTCGGGTATCCAGTAGGTGAAACCCCCTCCGCCGTCGAGTATTCCGGCTTGCTTCCACCGGCCATCCACTGCTGCGACCTCAGGCAGCAGGCCACCGCGCTCTCCGGATTCCCGTATGCTTGCTGGGACGTCGACCTCGAAAGGAGGACCCGTGACAGCCACCTCTGCGCATAACGCCGCAGTTTCCACCACCCGGGTACTCCCGGTCGTCGATCATCCTTAAGTGGCGACGATGCCTGGGGGTGCCCATGTTCCCAGGAGTTGACCAGGTTGAGCCAAACACCGACTGATGAACTTTCGAGGTACGGATGGACCGAAGAGGTCCAATCCCAATTCGATTCGCTTCCACCGGGAGCCCTACTCGCCCGAGTTGCCCGAGTCGATCGTGGCAGCTACCTCATCGCCACCGCGTCTGGCCTCGAGCGTTGTCATCCAGCGCAGGGCGAACGCGATCAAGCCTGGATCGACAGCCAGCCGGTAACCGGCGACTGGGTGGCTGCCAGGCCCGAGGCCGGTTTTGGGCTGGTGGTCGAGGCGATGCTGCCACGCCGCTCGGCGATCAAGCGACTCGACCCATCGGCGACAGGCGAGCAGGTGCTCGTCGCCAATGTCGACACGATGTTCATCCTGCACGGCCTCGACCGGCCGCACCGCGTTGGCCGCGTCGAGCGGCTGTGCCTCATCACGTGGGATGCCGGTGCGGTCCCGGTGGTGATACTCACCAAATCTGATCTCGAGGGCACTGAGGATGCAGCCATCGATCTCCTGGAGGCGATCGACGAGGTCGGCAGCGTCGTGCGCGATGTCGAGATCGTGCCGGTCAGCAGCACAACGGGTGCCGGAATCCACCAGCTGGCCCCCTACTTGCAGGCCGGCCACACCGTCGGGGTCGTTGGTGAGTCTGGCGCCGGCAAGAGCACCCTGATCAACAGACTGGCTGGCGACGAGGTTCAAGTGACCGGCGACACCCGCGAGGGCGACAGCATGGGCAAGCACACAACGACGGCGCGGCATCTGGTGCCGCTGCCATCGGGAGCGGTCCTCATCGATACGCCAGGTTTGCGCGCGGTCTCCATGCTTGGCGACCAGACAGGCCTCGAGCGGTCGTATGCCGACGTCGAGGATCTCTTCGAGCGGTGTCGCTTTCGTGACTGCAGCCATCGCGCCGAGCCGGGGTGCGGCGTCAAGGAGGCATTGGCGTCGGGCGAACTGGAGGAGGCGAGGTGGGCCGGCTATCAGCGGCTTCTCAGGGAGACGGCCTTCGAAGCTGCTCGCACCGACGCCAGGGCACGCAACGAGGAGATCAAGCAGCTATCGAAGCGTATCCGCAAGTCCAAGAAGAACATCGACGAGTGGTAGACGCGACATAGACGCGACGAAGGAGCCCGCCCGGGGCTCCTTCGTGCACTAGGTGGTCCTGCGGGTTGTGGCGACTAGTCGCTCAGGTAGTCGTCCCAGGCATAGGGGTCTTGGGTGAAGCTCCAGAACTCCACTATCTGGCCGTTGCGGATATGGGAGACGTCCGAAGTGTGGGTGGACAGGGTCTTGCCGTGGGACCCGCCGGCGATCAACGACGTCAGCACGACCGTGTGCTCGTCGTTGGCGAGGATGTCGTGGATCTCGATGGCGAAGGTGCTCTCGCTGCGTTGCCCCAGCTCGCCGAAGAACCCGAAGATGGCCTCGCGGCCCTCGTAGTCGCCGCTCAAGGGGTTGCGCCCCCCAACGTGCCACACCGCATCATCTGCGATCAGCTCGGTCAAGGTCGCCATGTCCCCCGTTCCGAAGGCGGCGTAACCGCGCCGCGACAGCTCGATGTTGGGATGCTCGCTCATAGGTATTTCCTTCTCTGTTGAGCGCTTCGAACCTACCTCAACCAGCGCGACCGCGTCCGGTACAGTGGTCCAAGACCGAGAGAGAAGAGACGCATGGACAACGAGACCTGGCGTTGGATCTGGTTGGGATTTGCTGCCGTCATGGGATTGGCCGAGATAGTCACGGCC
>JAZFSG010000073.1:0-8384 GCA_036446035.1 Acidimicrobiia bacterium
ATGACCCGCGGCACGAAGACCTCAGGTGGTGCTGGCTGCGCCTCGATCGGCGCACGAAAGGCTTCCGGGCTCAGCTGAGGGGCGAAAGGAAGCTGCACGGCTACCGCCCCTCCGGCCGTCACGCCGCCGAACGCAACCTCGACGCCGATGTCCGTTGGGCCATTGGCGTCAGAAACGTAAGTCAGCTGATAGCGGCTGACGAGCACGCTGGCGATCTGATCGAAGATCGAAGTGATGGCCTCGGGATCGTCTGCGCTGACGACCGACCCCCCGGTCGCGGCCTCGAGGCGAGACATCGGAATCGGGTCGGTCTCTGGGCTCTGCAGCTCAACGGCATAGAACTCTGACCCCGATGCCAGGATCGCCACGATGGCGTGTTCCAGCGTTGAGGTGCTCACGGTGTCCCCACCGTCGCTGAGAAGCACTATGGCGCGGCGGCTTGGTCCCACGCCATCCCACAGACCGCCAGCAGCCACGAGACCGTCATAGAGCGAGGTTTCTCCTGCGGCCGAGATATCGGCGAGGGCGATGGGCGCGTCGGCCGGCCGGCCAAACTCGGCCAGCACCGTCGGCTCGCTCGAGAAGGTGACGATGGCGATACGTGCCTCGTCAGGCATCGACTCGGCGAACGATGTCGCGGCATCAATGGCAGCTTGCAGCGGAGCTCCTCGCATCGACTGCGAGACGTCGAGCAGGAGCACGACCTCGAGATCCTCGTTGGGAAGGCGCTGGACCTCTGGAGCGATCTGTGTGCCGCTTTCGTTGATGAAGAACGAATTCGCCGGAAGCGCCCGGCCCGCAAGCGAAGGCGGCAACGTGACGACCAGTGACACCTGGGGATGGCTGCTGATGTCGATGTCATCGACGATGACCTCCTCGGCGGCGACGGCCGGGAAGGCCGACGCCGCCACGAAACTCAGCAACAGCAGTCCGAGGGCCAGCCGGCGCATGCTCAGCTCACCTTCTGCAGTGGGTAGCCGCCGAAGACACCAGGATCGAGATCGATGCCGAAGCTCGCCAGGCGATCGGTGAACTGGGGACGGATGCCCGTCGGCTGAAGGACGCCGCCACCTGCCGGGTTGTGTTCGAAAGCGAAGACGTCCTGGAGCGTCACGATCTGTCCCTCCATGCCAACCACCTCGGACACCTGGGAGACACGGCGCGATCCATCGCTGAGGCGATCCAGCTGCACTATCAGGTTGAGAGCGGAGGCGACTTGCTCGCGGATGGCCTTCACGGGCAGATCGAACCCGGCCATGAGCACCATCGTCTCCAGGCGGGCGATGGCATCACGGGGCGTGTTGGCGTGAACGGTCGACAGCGAACCCTCGTGACCTGTGTTCATGGCCTGCAACATGTCAAGCGCTTCACCCCCGCGAACCTCTCCGACGACTATCCGATCTGGTCGCATACGTAGAGAGTTGCGGACGAGCTCGCGGATCGTGATCTCACCGCGACCCTCCACGTTGGTGGGGCGAGCCTCCAGCCGGACGACATGCTTCTGGCCAAGTCTGAGCTCGACGGCGTCCTCAATGGTGACGATGCGTTGGTCCTCAGGGATGTAGCTCGACAGCACGTTCAGAAGGGTCGTCTTTCCGGTACCGGTACCGCCGCTGATGAGGATGTTGAGCCTCCCCCGGACGCAGGCATCGAGAAACTCCGACACCTCGAGCGGCACCGTTCCGAGCCGGACCAGATCTCCCGAGTTGAACGGGTCTTGCGGGAACTTCCTAACGGTCAGTGACGGCCCATCGACTGCGAGCGGCGGGATGACCGCGTTAACACGCGAGCCGTCAGGAAGGCGGGCATCGACCATCGGAGACGACTCATCGATCCGCCTGCCCACCTGCGCCACTATGCGTTCGATCACCCGTCGCAGATGCTCTTGGGAAACGAAGCGGGCATCGGTCTCTAGGAGACGACCCTCGCGCTCGATGAAGATCGATGAGTCCGAGTTGACCATGATCTCGGTCACCGTGGCATCTGCCAGGAACGGCTCGATAGGTCCGTAACCCAGAATGTCGTCGAAGACGATCGCCGCCAACCTCAACTGCTCCTCCGCCGTCAAAGGGATTGCCTCAGCAGCGAGCACGTTCGCCAGCTCGTCGCGCACGGCTGCCCGCAGCTCGTTCTCGGTGAGCGAGGCGTCGTAGAGGCGAGGGCCGAGGCGAGAGAACATGGCAACCTGCGCCCTCTCTCTGATCGCGGCCATTGGATCGGCGGCGGCGGTCTCATGCGTTCCGCCATCTTTCTCGCGAAGTCGCTCACTCAGCTTCATCGTGCTCTCCTCTTCAACTGCCCCTGAGAGGGGGATTCGATGGCGGCGAACCTCGCAGATAGACCCAGCAGATTGCGCGAGAACGCACTCTTCGGCTCGGCCTCGACGATCGGCAGCCCTTGATTCATCGACAACGGGACCGACCGCGTGCTGGGCACACCAATGTCGATTCGCATGCCAAGCGTGGCGGCGACCTCGGCGTCGGCGATTCCGACCTTGGTCCCGGCCCGGTTCAGCACGAGATGGCGTTGGGGCTTGACGAGCCCTACCGCGTCCAGCGCCTCGATCACCCTCCGGGTGCTACGAACCGCCGACCTCGACAGATCGCACACCAGCACCAGGTCGGTGCTTTGCTCTATCGCAGCCAGCGTGTGCTCGGAGAGCCCTGCTGGTGTGTCCACGATGACGTCTTGGAACTCACTGGCGAGAAGCTGCAGCATCTCACCAGCCTGATCCGGGTGAACCTCCTCACCCTCCGCCGGCGACCCCGGAGCACACAGCACGAATAGGTCGCTCTGGCGGGGAGTGAGGAAGACTTTGATGGTCGTCGCGTCAAGACGGCCGGGCGCTCGTGCTGCGTCGGCCACCGAGTGCGATGGATCAAGACCGAGGGCGTCGGTTACGTCTCCGAATTGCAGGTCGAAGTCCGCCAGCACTACGTCTCCTGGGTGGGCCGAGGCCAACAGCACCGCCAGATTGGAGGCGATGGTCGTCTTGCCGGCGCCACCCTTGGGAGAGATCACCGTGATCACGCGCCCCTTCGGGCCGGCTGGTCCTCCCGAACCGGGAGCCTGAATCTGGCCGTGCCGCTGAGTCGAACTAGCGATAGCTCTATCGAAGGCAACCCGCAGCTCCTCGTCGTCAGCCTCGGGGGCGATGACGTCGCGCACGCCGACCTGCATCGCGGCTGCGAACATCTCGGGAGTCGCCGACGCCACGAACAGCACAGAGACATCTGGGCGCATAGTGTCAAATGCCTTGGCCAACCCGATGGCATTGTCCATGGGAATGTCAGGGCCTACTGCGACAACCTGGAGATCATCCGGTGCCGACCCGGCGAGCTCCATCGGCGAGGCGCCGTCAGCTCGTTGCAGCTCGCCGTTGAGTGTGCCATCGAAGGCCTGGCGGACCCGCTTCTCGAAGGTGGGGCTAGTCGAAGCCAGGAGGATCATCGGTAGATCACGAGGTTCGTCTGAACGGACGTGCCGTCCTCAGGAGCATCAGCAGGCTCCCTGGCCAGCCAGATGCGTCCGTGCTCAGCAGCGAACACGAGCTTCTCAACGTCCGGTGCAGACAATGCGAACGTCACGAGCAGCGACCCTGTGGGCGCCGCCGCAAAGCCAACGGCAGTAGCGTCAGCCTCCTCCGCTCGCGAGATCTGCTCGTTCGCCTGCACGTTGGCTATGAGCACCTTGTGAAGGATGATGTGGGTGGCGGCAATGGTGGCAACCTCTTCCTCCTCCGTTGGCAAGCCGCCGAGAGTTGGCGACTCGTCGACAGGTTCGGTCGCGACGTCGTTGAACGACGCTACGACTGCCACAAGATCGCCGGGCAGCGGCTGGCCGCCGACTGCTCGCTGCGGATCGAGGGCGATCGTCACCTCGAGCAGGCCATCGGGGATCGCAACAACCGTCTCCGAGGCCAAATCAACGGGGCTCACGAACCGTGCAGCCACGACCTGCTCGCCGGGCAGCAAATCCACCGCGGCGACGGTCCCCGAGAGGTTGTTCAGCGTTGAGACACTCCCCTCGGCCCTCACCTTGACGGGTACCCACTCGGTCGTCACGGCCTTGGCAACCTCGGAGACCGGCGTTCCCTTGGCAACCAGCGTGTCTACCACGAGGACCTCGACCGTTGCCTCACCGGCGAGGGCCCGCTCATCGGCGCCCCTTACGTAGGTCAGCAGGGAGAATGTCCCGATCGCCGCCAGGGCAACCGATACGACCATTCCTATCAGACGTTTATTCATATGTGTGTGCTCCTAGTTACGGAATCAGCTTGACAATGGAGGCGCCGCGATTTGGTCCGCCGGGGTCGCCGTCGGACGTCGTTGCTTTGATGAAATAGCCCTCTATGCAGCGGGTTGTGCCGGTGCAAGGGGGGTCGGTTGACGGTTCCTTAAAGCCTCCGCCGAAGTTGTAGCCGGTGATCCAGAATGCGCCGAGCGAGGAGACGAGGTAGCTGCCGTTGTTGCCTGTGCTTTGCTTCTCCTCGTAGTACGGAAGGAACGAAACCTTGTTAAGAAGCGCGTCCGCGATAGCGGCAGGGGTGCACGAGCTGCTTGGCGACGAGCCGGGGTCGACGCCATCGCTCCACTCACCAGCGGTGAACAGGGATCGACATGGTCCGGCATCGGTGTCCAGCCAGCCAAAACCGCCGGGGAGATCGAATCCCGAGTTGGAGTGGTCGCAGGTGCGACCCTGGTTTCCCTGGTGGAAGACGAAGAGCCAGGGGTCGACGTCGAAGGTTGGGGGCGTCTGAAGCTCTGATGGTCGCAGCGGATCATTCCACTCGCAGTCGGAGATGATCAGCGGCACCGTTGCCATCGAGCCCGCCTGGCCCCAAACAGCCGAGGCCCTGGCCCTCACCGTCGCCCCATCGAAGCCGACAACCTGGCCAAAGATCGGCGCCAGAATCGATCCGCCGTCGAGGTCTTCGGTCTGCAGCTTCACAGTGACCGATTGCCCAATGGGGTCGAGCAGTAGCTCGTCGACTGTCGACGCGCCGTCATCGGCATTGGAATCGCCGTACGCGTCGGCGGTTGCGTCGGCCCCCCCGTAGGTGCAACTGGCCGGATTGATCAGGCAGTCTTCTGCGATCGCGAGAGCGCTGGCGTCTGCCCCGTTCTGAAGCTCACGGCGCTCCTGGTACAGACGGCCGGTATCGAGCGCAAACGCAGCCATGCCGATGAGGCCAACAGCGAAGATGGCAACGATGACGGCGACGGCCCCCCCGTCGTCGTTCAGCCGGTGCATCGCATTACCCCCACTCCGGTGATGGTTCGCGTTGCTCCGCCGACAAGCGGGATGTCGTATGAGAATGGGTACTCCACCGTCACCGAGGCAGGCGTTCCCGGCGTGCAGGCCGAGCTGGAGACGACGACAGACGCGGAATCGAGCGAGGTGGCGGCGCCAACGACGGCGGCCTCTGCCGCGACCGGATCTGCGGTGAGTGCCAGTACCCGAGCCCCCTCCCTGGCGGCGTGAGTGACCGTGATCTTGGCGTTGTAGCCGCGACCGAATTCGATGATCCCGAACACCAGCATGATGAGTACCGGAAGGACCAGTGCGAATTCGACGATGGCGGAGCCGCGCTCTCGGTTCACGTCAATGCGGTCGTCAGGTTTGGATCATCGACCATGCCGTTTGTCTCGATGCCGATGGCAGTAAGGGCCACCAGGGTCACGAGGAGGACAAGGGCAAGGAGAAAGGCGTACTCGACGATGCCGGCTCCTCGGTCATCCCGGAAGAATCTGCTCATATGTGTGCTCTCCTGGCCCCAGAAGGGCCCTAAGCCACGGGGATTAGTCAATCTGTGCACAAAGCAGTAGCACGCCTACTCTCCGTGGTCAAGGGACTAGTCCAGAAATGGTCACTGCAACTAGTCACTCCCAATCGGCCCCTAAATCGCCCAGGCCGTTCCTACATTCGGTGACTAGCTACCGACATAGCCGACGGCGATCGTGCCCTGGTCGACTGCTACTCGCCGTGGTAGTAGTCGCGCTCCGCACTGGCGTCGAGGAACTTGGACAAGTCACCGCCGGCCGCGAAGACTCCGATGTTCCCGGAATCGGGGTACTCGGCGATCTCAGGTCCGACCAACGACGAGAACATGATGAAACGGGCATCGGCGTCGGAGCGGTTGATGACCTGATGAGCACCGGTTCGGCCGCGTACGAACAACTCCATGTCTCCCCTCGCCATGGCTCGCTCCCCCGCCGGGGTGCGCAGGATCACTTCGCCCTCGACGACCAGCAGCAACTCCTCGTTGGCGTGGTGGAGGTGATAGGGGAAGCTCTTCTGCCCTGGGGGCATCAGGTAGAGGCTGCCGCCGAGTAGCTCGCCGCCGAGTCGACGCAGCAGCCGAGTTCGCTGCCAACGAAAGCCTTCGTGGTCGGATTCCGATTCCCAATCGTCCGCATAGATGTTCTCCATCGAGTAAATCTAGGCGCTCCGCGGAAAAGCTCGATCAGCCCTCGGCGGCGATGTCAAGCTCCTCCATCAAGGCCACGACTCTGCTGCGGATCTCGTCGCGAACACGGCGCACCTCGTCCATCGAGTCGCCAGACGTGTCCTCGAGCTCCCAGTCGACGTACCGCTTGGAGGGATAGACGGGACACACGTCGCCGCAGCCCATGCTGACGACGACGTCGGCCTGGCGTACCTCGGCATCTTCCCACAGCTTGGGCACATGACCCTCGATGTCGATCCCGATTTCTGCCATCGCCGCAATGGCGGCGGGACTGATGGCATCCCCCGGTTCAGAGCCGCCCGAAAAGACGGTCACCGAATCGCCACCGAGATGGCGCATGAAGCCGGCGCCCATTTGAGACCGGAACGCGTTGTGCACGCACAAGAAAAGGACACTGACCACTGCCAACATCGTATTGCCAGACGCAGGGAGCATATTCGAACTAGTCATTGACCACTCTCTGTGTTGGCGTAACACTGAGCGCCCGCTACGAGGAGACGACACCGATGAGGACCCCTAGATGGGCGTGACCGACACCGTGCAGCGCACCGCAACCGCCAAGACCCCCGCCCCTAGCGGACGCTACGGCCCATGGAACCACGATTGCGGGAGCGTCTACCACAGGGTGTGCCGTCATCCGCGACGCGCGGTGAAGACTCTTCCCGCAGAGCCGGCTCGGGCAGCTACCGACCGAGCTGGTGACGAAGCGAGGCCTCGAACTCGGTAAAGCGAAACTCGAAACCTGACTCTGCCAGCCGCTGCGGCAATACCCGCTGGCCACCGAGGACGATGTTGTCTGCCCGCTCTCTCCCGAACAGTGCGCGAATCACCAAGTTGGGAACAGGGAACATCGTTGGTCGACGCAGGACTCGACCCACCACCCTCTTGACCTCGTCGAACGGGAGGGGTTGCGGTGCCGTGAGATTGAAGGGACCCGCCAGGTCGTCACGATCGAGTAGATGACGGATCGCCGCCACCTCGTCCTCGATGTCGATCCAGCTCCAGTACTGGCGTCCGGATCCGATGCGACCCCCAACTCCCAACTTGAACGGCAGCAGCAGTCGCTTCAACAGTCCCCCGTCGCCACTGATGACGAGCCCGCTCCGGATGTGGGCCACCCGGGCGCCGGCTTGCTCCGCTGGAGCGGTCGCCGCCTCCCAACGCACACAGACCTGGGCAGCAAAGTCGGCGGCGGGTGGCGAGACCTCCGTTAGGAGTTGGTCCCCTTGATCGCCGTAGTAGCCGACGGCCGAGGCGCTCACGAGAACTCCGGCCCCAACCTCCGCCAGTGCCCGAGACAGCAGCTCCGTCGAGTCGGTGCGGCTATCCGAGATCGCCCGCTTGTAGGAGTCGGTCCACCGTTTGTCGCCGAAGCCGACCCCGGCGAGGTTCACGGCGGCATCAGCACCAGCGAGGGGCTTGTGGTCGAGTTCGCCATTGGCGGGATCCCACGCCACCTCGCCACCGGCGACCGCTGGACGTCGCACGAGACGCAATACCTCGTGGCCATCGCGGGCCAGGGATGCTCGCAACGCCGTCCCGACAAGGCCGGAAGAGCCGGCAATAGCTACCTTCACCGGGCCAAGGTATCGACTACTTCCAGCAGCGAACCCGAGCCGCTTGGTAGGGTCCGTGGGTCTTGGACCGCTTCCGCGCCGCCCCACCACCGCCGCCCGGTGGCCCGCCACCTCCGACGGGCGATGCCGGGGTTCTTGTGTTCGTCGTGGACACCGATTCGCAACCGGTCCCCCGGCCGCAGACGCCACCGGCTCCACCAGGAGTCTCCTACCGCGCCGCCCCAACACTGGCTATCCGGCGCGATGAGCCACTACCGGTGGCGATTCGTCGCATAGGAATCGGACTGCTCGACCGAGCAGTCGCCGGACTGTCCCTCGAGGACCGCGATCGTGCGGTG
>JAZFSG010000074.1:0-2110 GCA_036446035.1 Acidimicrobiia bacterium
ATCTGATTGGGAACCTCACCGCGGCCGACAACGTCGAGCTGCCGGCGCTCATGGCCGGCATTGCTCCCGCCGAGGCGCGAGCTCGTCGGGAAGAAGTGCTCTCCAGGCTCGGTATCGCGGACCAGGCGAGATCTTTGCCTGCCCAGATGTCTGGCGGTCAGCGGCAGCGGGTCGCGTTGGCACGTGCACTGGTAAACGAGCCAGCTGTTCTGCTCGCCGACGAGCCCACCGGCAACCTCGACAGCGACTCCACACGTGACGTTCTCGGTCTGCTGCGGCAGACAAACAAGGCCGGTCAGACGATCGTCGTGGTTACACACGATCCCAATGTCGGCTCGGTCGCGGACCGTGTTGTCCGCATGCGCGACGGCCGGATCGTCGCCGAAACGCATCTTGAGGACGCCGCCGATCCCCGGGGAAGAATGTCCCAGCTGATCGATTTGGAGATGGGAGCATGATCAGGGCTTTCTACCGAAAGGGTCGCGCCGACATCGCCAGCAATCCTCTTCAGTCGATCTTGTTGTTCGTGGTCCTCACCGGGGCCGCCGCCACAGTGATGATCGCGTTCTCGGCGAGAGATGCGGCGTCGGCTCCCTTCGAGCGGGTGCACGAGCAGGCAAATGGAGCCCACGTGTGGTTCGAAGGCGTTCCAGAGAATCTTCATCCCATTACCGAGCTGTCAGGTGTTGCTGCCTCTACCGACATCTACGAACAGGTACGAGGCACGCTGGTTGATTCCCCCCAGCCGATCGGCCTCAAGTTCTGGGCGATGACCCCGGACATTCCAGAGGTATCTCCGGCAGTGCTGGTCGCTGGAGAATGGTTGACAGGTTCAGGAGACGAGGTCGTCATCGAGTGGGACCTGGCACGTCGCCGCGGTCTCGACATCGGGGATGAGGTCAACGTTTCGTCAGCGATGGGAAGCACGACGTTGCGCATCGTTGGACTCGTCGTCCTGGCGGCTGACTCGCCCGGAGCCGAGCCGATCCCGACGTTCGTGGCATCGGCAACGGTGCGCCTCCTTGCCGGCGGGAGCCTCGACGGCCTGAGCGTGGACGAGCTCGACGCCCGCCGAGCCAACTATGGGTTGGGTGTCAGGTTGGACGATCCCGAGGCTACAGCTCATCTGGTGGAGCGCGCCGAGGAGAGTGCACGGGCGCTCGGTTTGCCGCTTCGTAGCCTGACGTGGCAGCAGATCGCTGATGAGGTGGCACTGGAAAGCGAAGGCATCGGCATCCTGTTCACCGTCTTCGCAATCTTCGCCCTGGCCGCCACTGGCTTAATCATCGCCAACACGATCACGACCCACGTGTTGGCCCGCAGACGTGAGATCGGCATACTCAAGGCCGTCGGTTTCGCTCCCCGCCATGTTTCGCTGCTTCTCCTTTCCGAGCAGCTCGCCGTCGGCCTCGTTGCCACCCTGGTCGGAATTGGCGTTGGCGTGCTCCTGACCCCGGTATTGGTGGCGGGGACGGCCGATCTACTCGCCACGACGTCATCTCCCAACGTGGTTCCTTCGAATGTCGTCGTCACGCTCTTTGGCGTGATGGGCCTTGTAGTCATCTTCACCCTTCTACCGGCGTGGCGGGCGGGCCGGATAAGTGCCGTCGACGCCATTGCCGATGGTCATACGAGCAGAGTGCAGAGGCCGTCGCGAATTGCGGCCGCTGCGAGCCGCCTGGGTATGCCAACCTTTGTCGTCTACGGGGTCAAAGACGCCTTTGCCCGCCCGGTACGCGCCTGGCTCGGCATCGCCGGCGTTGCTGTTGCCGCCGCCACAGTCATGCTGACGTTGACCTACAGCGCCACCCTCAACAACGCATTCGAAAATCCTGTCGAGGTCGGCTATGCCCCATCGGAGGTCAAGGTGATCCGGCTACCCGGCTTTGGAACCGAGCAGGCTGCCAGCAGGACGAGCGAGAGCGTGAGCGTGGATCTTGGCGCAGGCCTCGGCGTGGCCGACCCGTTATCCGAGCAGGAGCTGATCGAGCTCATCGACTCCAACACTCAGGTCGAGGCGTACGTGACGTCGCGGAGCGTGCTCATTGAGCTGGCAGGAGACACCACCTCGGATCCCACGACGGCAGCTGAGTCATCGCAGGTCTACACC
>JAZFSG010000075.1:0-34652 GCA_036446035.1 Acidimicrobiia bacterium
ACCACACTTTGAGAGCTCGAAACCGGCGCCCCAGAGTGATCTGCCAGTCGCGGTAGTCGATTACTTCGCCGGAGTCCGTGGCCTGGTTCCGCAGGTACTCGGACGACACGCTCATCGTGCGAATCAAGGCCTGGCGATCAGCGACATAGAAGGCGCTGAACTCAACGTTGGTGAAGAGCCACTTGTGGGGGTTGAACAGATAGCTGTCTGCCAGCTCGACGCCGTCCTGGAGGTATCGGAACTCGGGACAGATGGCTGCACTACCCGCCCAGGCCGCGTCCACGTGCAGCCAAGCCCCGAACCGTTTGGCCAGCTCGCCGATGGGACGCAGCGGATCCATTGCCAGCGACGATGTCGTGCCAACGGTGGCGACAACCAACGCTGGGGTCAGTCCCGCCGCGACATCGGATTCCAGGGCCGCAGCTAGGCCTTCGGGGCGCATGGCGAAGTTGTCATCGGTATCGATGAGTCGCAGGTTGTCTGATCCGATCCCGGCAAGCCGGACCGCCTTCTCGACCGAGCTGTGGGCCTGGGCCGAGGTGTATGCCGTCAGCTCGCCCGTGACGCCAGTGTCGTTGGCCGCGTAGTCGGTCGCTCTCTCACGGGCTGCCAGGGCAGCGACGAGGGTGCTGGTGGAAGCTGTGTCGTTAACGACACCACCACCGCTTGATGTCGAGCGAAACTGCTTGGGCAGGTCGATCATCTCGGCCAGCCAGTCGAGAACGTGCGTCTCGAGCTCGGTGGCGGCGGGACTGGTCGCCCACATCATCCCCTGGGTGCCCAGTCCGGCCGCGGCCAGCTCGCCGAGGATGCTGGGACCCGAGTTGTTGCCGTTGAAGAAGGCGAAGAACCCCGGCGATTGCCAATGAGTTATGCCGGGCATGACGACCTCGTCGAGATCGGTCAGGATGGTGTCCCATGACTCGCCCTGGGCCGGTGGGCTGTTGGGGAGCTTCGACCGGATGTCGCCCGGTTCGACGGTGCTGAGCACGGGGTAGTTCTCCACCTGTTCCATGTAGGTGGCGATCCACTCCACCATCTCAGCGCCGCGTTTGCGGAACTCGTCTGGGGTCATGTGGAAGGGCACGGCTCGAACGCTAGCTCGCGCCGCCATTGGCGCCTGAGCGGGCGGTGCTTGTCCGGCGCTTGCCGGCCAAGAACAGTCCGGCGGCGAACCACCAGGTCGGCTCGAATAGGACCGTCTGGGTGATCGAGGCGCTGAAGGCCACGATAAGGGCCACTGCGCCGACCAGGCCGCCCCCGTACCACAGCACGATGGCCCCTAGGGCAAGGAATCCAGCCAGGCCGATAAGGCCAGTCTCGCCGAGGAGCTGAAGAGCGAGGTTGTGCGGCTCCTGGAGCCCCGGCGTCTGCCAGCCGACTCCGAGGCCGGCACCGCGCAGCGGATCCTCCTCGAAGAAGTCGACGTACTGCGGCCACACCTCGCCGCGGTAGTCGACAAGGTCGAGGCCGGGGTCGGTGGTGGCATCGCCGGAGGGTCCCGGACCGAGGCTCAAGTTCTGCTCCAGCCGAAAGGCGACAGCATCGCCGATATCACCGCCGACATCTGCTGGATCGACGAGCCACAGGATGCCAAGGAGGATCATCCCCGAGAGGACGGAATACCCGAGGAGGCGGCCGAGCCGCCGTATCGAGGTCTCCCTTCCCAATAGCAGCGCAACGCTCGTCGCTACGAGGGCGACACCGAGGCCAATCCATCCGGTACGGCTGAACGTCAGGATGACGGCAACGCCGAGACCTCCGATGACTGCTGTGTCGATCAACAGGCGCCTCGATCCCAGCCCCCTGACAACAGCGATGATGGAGAGGGCCAGCCACAGATTCGTCCAGGCCGCCGAATACCCGGGGTCCTGGTGCCAGTTGGTGAGGGCAACGAAGCCATCCTCGAGATAGGCAGCCTTGGTCACCTGGCGGACGCCGGGCCAGTCGTTGGCGGCGTTGAGCGCCCAATCACCGAGGGCTCCGGTGGTGGCAAGCTCGATGATGATTGCCGTTGCCACCATGACGGCCCCAGACCAAAAGACGGTCTGCAGCGTGCGACGCCACATGCCCTGCCCCTCCAAGCATCGGACCGTCACCAGCATCACGGCGCCGCCGACGCCGAGGGCGAGGAGCAGTCGGGAGAAGCGGCTGGCGTAGTCCGATCCCGGCCAGCTGATGAGGGCACCGAAAAGCATCAACGCCAGGCCGATCGAGGCTGGTCGATGCCATGGCCATGAGCCCTGGCGCAGGCCGGCGATGGCCTGCCACGCCGCGATGACGACGACGAGAACCAAGTAGGGCTTCCACGAGATCCACGCCGCAATGAAGAAGGTGTGGAGGGGAAGCAGAGCCACCATTGCCAAGAAAGCACGCTCCGGCCACGCCACGGGGCGCCGTCTTGTCGCCGACCTCAGTCCCTCAACGCTCACCCTGTGTCCCTGGCGGCTGCTGCAGCCTCGAACCGAACCTGGAAGTCATCGTCGTCGGAGAGCAGGGCGACGGCGTCGCTGCTTGGGCCGATGCCGACCTCGCGGAGCCCGCGGATGGCTTTCCAACGGATCCACGAATCGTCGTCCCCCAGCCCGGCTTCCAGGAGTGACCGCACCGCCTCCGCCCCGAGATCGGCGGCACCGTCGATCGCCATGCGGCGAACGATGCGATGATCGTCCTCGTAGGCCCCGGTCAAGACGGCTGCGGCGAAGGATTCGTCCTGAGACTGCGCCAGCGTCGCCAGCGCCACCCGCCGCACCTCGGCGCTGGGATCCCGCAAGGCCTGTTGGAGTCGAAGCCGATGCTCGGTTGTGTCCGGATCGAGGAGGTGCAGTTCCTGGGGCGCCGTTGTTCGCAGACCCTCGCCCACCAGCTCGTCTCGCGTGCGTGCTGGCTCGACGCTCGGCCCCGCTGCGGGGTCGTAGAAGAGCTCCGCCACCATGGCAAGGATGGCGTCGAGCCGCTTCTCCCATGAGGAACCCCGCCTCAGGCCGACGGTGACGAAGTCCCCAGCCACCATCACATCGGAGACGTCCGGTTCGTCGAGGAGTGCTGCGGCTCGGCGGTCCTGGGTGTCATCGCCGCGGCGGTACCAGCGACCCGGACTGGCTCGGCCACCGATGTTGAACTTGACCTTCATGGGATGCGGCGTCGCTTCGGGTACGACGGGACCGTCGAACACTCTGTCGAACAGCGAGTCCTCTTCCGAGGACGGACCAGTGACATCGATGATGTAGCTCCCGGCGCGGATGCCGTGCTGGAGGACCAGGTCGTCAGCCAGCCGATGCTCCCACCACCCTTCGTCGAGCACTGGGGTAACGAGCGAGCTCAGGGAGGCGGCTTCCTTGTCGCCCCACGGCTGCGCCGAGAAGAACTTCCAGAGCAGCTTCTTGAAGGCGACCAGGTCGTGGAATGGAAGCAGCATGGCGACTTCCTCTGTGAGATGGGCGGCGGCTGCGGCCGTCAGGTCGCGGGCGGCGACGGTGGCGCGGGCATTTCCATCGGTCATCTGCCCATGGTGCCACGGGGTAGGCTCCCGCGCACGATGACTCGGCCCAAAGTGTTCTCTGGCGCTCAGCCAACAGGCGATATCCACATCGGCAACTACCTCGGCGCCTTCCGCAACTGGGTCGCCATGCAGGCAGATCATGACTGTGTCTATTGCATCGTTGATCTTCATGCCATCACCACCACGATGGACCCCAAGGAGCTGAAGAGCAACAGCCGCCAGACGGCCAAGCTCTTCCTGGCGATGGGTGTCGACGCCGATGCTTCGATCCTCTTTGTGCAGAGCGCAGTTGCCCAGCACGCCGAGCTGGCATGGGTGCTCGGAACCTTGACATCGATGGGCTCGCTCAATCGGATGACCCAGTTCAAAGAGAAGTCGGACAAGCACGGCGCCATGCTCGGCCTCTTCGCCTACCCGGTGTTGCAGGCGGCAGACATCCTGCTCTATCGAGTGAACGCGGTTCCCATCGGGGAGGATCAGAAACAGCACCTCGAACTGACGCGAGACGTTGCCGAGCGCTTCAACAATCGATACGGGGACATCTTCCCTCTGCCCGAACCAATTATCCCCGAGATCGGCGCCAGGGTGATGTCGCTCCAGGATCCGAGCGCCAAGATGTCCAAGTCAGAAGACAATGAGTCGTCGCGGATCGGGTTGCTTGATCCGCCACAAGTGGTTGCCAAGAAGCTCGCCCGCGCAGTGACCGATTCCGAATCCGAGATCCGCTATGACCCCGAAAACAAGCCGGGAGTCTCCAATCTGCTCGAGATCATGTCGCTGTTCGCGGGCCGTTCGATCGACAGCCTTGTCGGCGAGCTGGCCGGGTCGGGGTATGGCGACCTCAAGGCAATGGCGACCGAGATCACGAATGCGAGCCTGGCGCCCATCCAGGAGCGCTACAACGCCCTTACGGACGCCCAGGTCGACGACATCCTCGAGGCGGGTGCCGAGCGGGCTCGGGCCCAGGCGTCGGCCACGTGGGACATTGTCAAGGCAGCCGTCGGCCTGTCCAACTGATGTCGCTCTCGGTCTTGGTTGTCGACTTCGGGGCCCAGTACGCCCAGCTGATCGCAAGGAGGGTCCGTGAGGCTCACGTTCACTCCGAGATCGTGCATCGCACGATCACCGCCTCCGAAGTCAAGGCGAGGGATCCGATCGCGTTGATACTGAGCGGTGGCCCGGCCTCGGTCTACTCAGACGATGCCTACGAAATCGATCCCGACATCCTGAGCTTGGGGCTTCCCATCCTTGGCATCTGCTACGGCCACCAGGTGCTTGCTCAAGGACTGGGTGGTGTCGTTGAGCAGACGGAGACGGCCGAGTACGGCAGAACTGACCTGCAGGTCGGTTCGGATGGCGGCCTATTCGCCGGCCTTGGCAGTGACCTCGAGGTGTGGATGAGCCATAGAGACGCGGTCACCGTCGCCCCACCGGGGTTCGTGGTGACAGCCTCCTCGGGATCCAGCCCGGTCGCCGCCATGGAAGATCCCAGCCGTGATCTGTGTGGCGTGCAGTTCCATCCCGAGGTAGCCCATACTCCCCAGGGGCAGTCGATCCTCGAGAAGTTCCTCTATGGGGTCGCCGGCGCCATGCCAACGTGGACCCACACCAGCATCATCGAGGGGGCCGTTGCTCGGATCCGGGAGGCGGTCGGTGATGAGCAGGTCATCTGTGGCCTATCGGGTGGCGTCGATTCTGCTGTCGCCGCAGCGCTCGTCTACAAGGCGGTGGGGGACCAGCTGACCTGCGTCTTCGTGGACCATGGATTGTTGCGCAGAGGCGAGGCGGAGGACGTCGAGCGCACCTTCCGTCAGCACTTCCACATGAATCTGGAACTCGTGAAGGCAGGGGACCGTTTCCTCGATCGCCTCGCAGGGGTGATTGACCCCGAGGCGAAGCGGAAGATCATCGGAGAGACGTTCATTCGTGTTTTCGAGGAGGTTGCCGCCCGCTACTCCGAGGCCCGATTCCTCGTCCAGGGGACCCTCTATCCCGACATCATCGAATCGGGGACATCCGACGCCGCCAGGATCAAGAGTCATCACAACGTCGGGGGTCTTCCCGAGGACATGGCTTTCGAGCTGATCGAACCGCTCCGGGATCTGTTCAAGGACGAGGTGCGAGCGGTGGGGGAGGAGCTCGGCTTGCCTCAGGAGATCGTGTGGAGGCAGCCGTTCCCCGGGCCCGGCCTTGCGGTCCGGATCATCGGTGCGGTCACCAAGGCGAAATGCGAGCTGCTCCGCTCAGCAGACGCCATCGTCACCGAAGAGATACGGCGCGCCGGGCTGTACCGCGACATCTGGCAATCCTTCGCCGTCTTACCTGACATCCGGACCGTTGGGGTGCAGGGCGATGAGCGCACCTACGCCTACCCCCTCATCTTGCGGGCGGTCACATCGGATGACGCGATGACGGCAGACTGGGCGCGATTGCCCTATGAGCTCTTGGAGACGATCTCTTCGCGCATCATCGCCGAGGTGCCCGACATCAATCGGGTTGCCTACGACATCTCCTCCAAGCCCCCGGCAACCATCGAGTGGGAATAGCGGGCGCTCCGGCCGTTGGCCGGTACTGCTTTGGGCTTTGGGCCATGAGCTTTCACCCTGGGGCGATTTCCTCGCAGCCCCCAAGCTGATAAAGGCCCTCAGAAGCAGCGAATCACGGCTCTTGCCCACAGCCCAAAGCCAAGAGCTCCGAGCCAGAAACTGGGTTTCTTGCTCCTCAAGCCGTGCCCGGGAACCGCCGATACCTCAGTCAGTAGCTACACGAGGTGCCCTTGTCGTTTTCTGACGACGCAGAACTCCGCGAATTGTTCCGCCAAGAGGTGGATGAGCGAGTCGCGCGACTCATCGAAGGCTCCCAGGCTCTCGCCGAGGGGGAAGTCTCCGACGATGTTGCTGGGACGATGTTCCGCGAGGGCCATACCATCAAGGGAACAGGCCGCGTCATGGGTTTCGTCGCCATCTCCCGTGCCGGTCAGGCATTGGAGGGCGTCTGGCAACAGCTTCAGCACGGTGATATCCAGCCGAGTTCCCCCCTGGCCGCCGCCCTGGAGCGGCTGTCGCGGTCGATCCCGGACGCTCTCGACGCCGACGCAGAGACAGGGAGTCCCGAGCTAAACGCCGCGATCACCGGGCTCAATGACATATTGAGTGAGGTCTCGGCCGAATCTCCGCCGGTTGAACCTCCTGCCGTTCAGGCTCAACCCGTCGCAGCAGACGCCGAACCGGTAACTGCCCAGGCTGCGGCAGTGATAGCAGCTGAGTCCTCTGCGGAGCAAGTTTCCCCTGAACCCGTTGCCGCAACGCAGATGGACACGGATCTGAGCGCAGTGCCAAGCGAGGAGGTTGATGAGGTCCTTGAGCTTGGTGGGTTGCTCGGCGCTCTCGACACCTGGGCATCGGAGGAGATGACTCGAGTCAACGCGGCCCAGATGTACCGCCTCATCAACACCGTCGCGTCGCTCGACCTTCATGCGCAGGCCCTGCGCTCGATGATCATCGAGGTTGCCGACGCGGTCGAGGCCTCCGGAACGGACGACAGCGCAGTCCAGCAAATCGCCTCGGGTGTTGCGGCACTGGAGCAGTCCGTGCGTCGGGCCCGGGAGTACGCCCTTCACCTTGCGGCCGCGCAGCTTCGTGACGTCACAGAGACTTTCCCGCAGTTGGTCACTTACCTCGCCAAGAAGACGGGCAAGGATGTTCGCTTCGAGCTGATCGGAGACGAGTGTGGGGTGGACCGCCAGATAGTCGAGCGCCTTGGCGACCCCCTCCGACAGCTAATCGTCAATGCGATCGAGCACGGAATCGAGACACCGGCCGAGAGAGCCAAAGCGGGCAAGCCATCGACGGCGACCCTCTCAGTGCGTGCTGCCATCAAGGATCACAGGATGGAGATCATCGTCGAGGACGACGGTCGTGGAATCGTTTGGGAGGCAGTGCACACCAAGGCTCGCCGTCGCGGCCTGCTTCCGGAAGACGCTCAGTTCGATGAGGGCGCGGCTAGGGCATTGCTCTTCGCCCCTGGGTTCTCGACGACCGACACCACCTCAGAACTGGTCGGTGATGGCAATGGCCTCACGATGGTGGCCGAGCGGATAGAGGATCTCCACGGCTCGCTCGAGCTTGACACCGAGCTGGGCCTCGGTAGCAAGATGACTATCGCCGTGCCGACATCACGAGCCCTCCAGGATGCGCTCATCGTGCGCGCAGGCGGACAGCAATGGGGATTCCCGGAGGCTGCGGTCGCGGACGTAGTCGAGCTGGCAGCGGATGTTCACGGTGCAGATCGTCGGCAGGAGATCATGTGGATGGATCAGCTCATCCCGTTCTATGACCTTGCAGCCGTCCTCGGGTTGCGAGTCGCCGATGAGCCTCGTCACGCCGTCGTCCTGAGGAACCCTCTCGGCGCCACCGCCCTCGCCGTTGCCGAAGTCGTGGGACAGCGCCAGGTAGCCGCCAAGGAACTCGGACCCCTGCTCGGGGGGTCGCCGCACCTCACGGGTGCCGCCCTTCTTGGTGGTGGAGACGTGGTCGTGCTCGTTGAGCCGAACCGACTCCAAGAGCGGGCCAGGGCAGTCGATGACAACGTGTCTCCAGCGTTGAGTGTTCTCGTCGTCGACGACTCCCAGGGAGCTCGCCAGGTGCTCGCAGGCGCCTTGGCGTCAACCGGGTTTGAGGTGCACGTCGCCGGTGGCGCCGTGGAGGCGCTGGCTTCCCTGGCGCTCCAGCCCGTAGATGCTCTGGTCGTCGACTTCTCGATGCCCGGTCGCGACGGGGTCGACCTGGTGGACTCTGTGCGCAAGCTGAACCTCGATCTGCCGATCGTGATGCTGTCAGGAGTCGCCACCCACGACGACCAGGAGCGGGCACGGCTCTCTGGCGTCGATGCCTACTTCGACAAGGCTGATTTCCGGGAGGGCGCGTTGGCGGAGACGCTGCGCGACCTGATTGAGAGCCGATCATGAAGATCCTCATCGCAGACGACAGCGCAGTACTTCGTGCAGCTGTCATGAAGTTGCTGGTGGCAGATGGCTACGAGGTGGTAACGGCGGAAGATGGCGTCGACGCCATCACGAGGTTCTACGAGGAGCGACCCGACCTGGTACTTCTCGACATTCAGATGCCCAAGCTCAACGGTTACGTCGTTTGCCGTCTTCTCAAGGAAGATCCCGGCGCGGCCGTCATCCCGATCCTCATCCTGACCGTCCGCAACTCTGCCGAGGACCGATACTGGGGGGTCCAGTCGGGTGCCAATGGCTACCTCACGAAAGATGCTCTTGGCGATGAGCTGCTGGTCGCAGTTCAGTCGGCACTGGCTTCGCAGGCGCTGCGGGAGCTGACGACGGGTGCCGATCTGTCTCCGCCAGCAACAGGAGAGGCCGATGTGCTGACCCGGGTTTGCGAGATGCTCGATCGCAAGCTCTTCGAAGCCACCGTCATCAACGAGATAACCGCCGTCGCCATGAGGCCGATCGGGATCACCGAGAGCATTGAGGAGATCCTCACCAGCCTTGGTCGGCTCATCGCCTTCGACGCCGCTGCCGTCGTTCTCCTCGAGGCTGCACAAATGGAGGTGGTCACCAAGAATGCGCTGACAGAACCCGATAAGGACGCTTTCAACGAGCTCGCAGCGGAGCACCTGGCTCGGCTCGACAAGAGCATCGCCCTGCCTCCATCGAAGACGACCGTGCTTTTCGATGACACCGTCGCCGACAGGGACAGGGGCTGGGAGACATTCCACAGCGTTCCACTACGCAGTCGTGGCCAGCTCATCGGCATGCTGGCATTCGGCATGCACAACGCTGGTGCGATAACCGACGCCATCTCCGCGACAACGCGGACGGTTACACCGGCCATAGTTTCGGTGCTCGAGTCGGCGAAGGACTTCCAGGCCAAGCTCACTTCAGAGGCCCGGGCCACCTTCTCCAGCCTTGCCTAAGGGCTCCGGTTAGGGGGCCAAGGACAGCGCGGGGTCGTTCGTACACTTCCTCGATGGTCTCTTCCATCTTCGACGATCTCAATCCGTCACAGCGCGAGGCCGTTGCCACGACCGATGGCCCGTTACTTATCGTCGCCGGCGCCGGCTCCGGCAAGACGCGAGTCCTGACCCACCGCATTGCCCACTTGATCGAAGACCTCGCGGTCTCTCCCTATCAGATCTTGGCGATCACCTTCACCAACAAAGCGGCCGACGAGATGAAGGACCGGCTCGGGGAGCTGGTCGGTGATGTGGTCAAAGGCATGTGGGTCTCGACGTTCCACAGTGCCTGTGCCCGCATCCTGCGCAGAGAGGCCCACCGCTTCGGCTACAAGTCGTCCTTCTCGATCTACGACGCCGCCGATTCCCTGCGGCTGATCACTTACTGCGTTCGCGACCTCGAGCTCGACCCCAAGCGGTTTCCTCCAAAGGGCATCCGGGCTCAGATCTCCAACGCCAAGAACGAGTTGATCGATTACGAGACTTTCGCTCAGCAGGGGGATGGGCTCTACCACGAGAAGGTCGCCGACGTCTACAGGATGTACCAGCAGCGCCTGCTGGAAGCATCCGCCATGGACTTCGACGACATGCTGATGGTGACCGTCGAGCTGCTCGGCGCTTTCCCCGAGGTGCTGGAGACCTATCAGAATCGCTTCAGCCACATCCTCGTCGACGAGTACCAGGACACCAACCACGCCCAATATGTCCTCATCTCGAAGCTGGCAGCCAAGCACAAGAACCTCTGCGTCGTTGGCGACTCGGACCAGAGCATCTATGCGTTTCGAGGGGCCGACATCCGCAACATCATGGAGTTCGAGCGCGACTACCCAGACGCCAGGGTTGTGACGCTGGAACAGAACTACCGCTCAACGGAGGTCATCCTCGAAGCCGCCAACTCCGTCATCGCCAACAACACGGCCCGCAAGCCCAAGCGGCTGTGGACCGACCTGGGGAGGGGAGACGAAGTAGTTGTCTTCGAGGGCCAGGATGAGCGCGACGAGGCGGCTTTCGTTGCTGAGGAGATCGGCTCGCTCGAGGACGATGGCACCAAGCTGTCGGACATCGCCGTCTTCTACAGGACCAACGCCCAGAGTCGAGTCATCGAGGAAGTGTTCGTTCGCTTCGGGATCCCTTACCAGGTGATCGGCGGGCCGAAGTTCTACGACAGGAGAGAGGTCAAGGATGTCATCGCCTACCTGCGGGCGCTGGTCAACCCTGCAGACACCGTCGCAGTCAAGCGAATAGTCAACGTTCCTAAGCGCGGGATCGGCAGCACAACTATCGGCCATCTCGATAGGGCTGCCGAAGCCGGAGAGATGAGCTTCTGGGAGGCGCTCGAGGTTGCCGGCGATAACGGCCGACTCAACGCGCGAGCCCAGAGACAGATCGCCGAGTTCATGAGCCTCATGGGGTTCCTTCGTGACAAGGCGGAAGACGGTCCGCGAGCTGCGCTAGAAGCCATCGGAACCGAGACCGGATACATCGATGAGCTGAACCGCGAGGGCACGATCGAGGCGCTGGGTCGCATCGAGAACATCAAGGAGATCATCACCGTCGCCGAGCAGTTCGAGGAAGCGGGGCCCGGCCTTGTCTTCGAAGGTCGCGGCTGGGATGAGCTCAACGGGATCGAGCGCATCGAGCGATTCCTCGAGTCCGTCAGCCTCGTTGCGGATGTGGACGAGCTCGACGGAGCCAGCCAGGCCGCGACGTTGATGACCCTGCACAATGCCAAGGGCCTGGAGTTCCCGGTGGTGTTCATCACCGGCCTCGAGGAGGGCGTCTTCCCCCACATGCGGTCCCTTGGCGATCCCGACCAGCTGGAGGAAGAGAGGCGGCTCGCCTATGTCGGCATCACCAGGGCGCAGCGCAAGTTGTACTTGGCTCATGCCTGGAGCCGCAATCTGTGGGGTGGCACCAACTACAACTCGTCGTCCCGGTTCCTAGCCGAGCTGCCGTCATCCATTACGACGGAGGCCAAGCGGCAGCGTCGTTCGGACATGGAGGAGAAGACCCCTCGCAGCACCATTAGCGGAGACGAGCTTATCGTCGGCGATCGGGTCAGGCATGAACACTGGGGCGCGGGGACCGTGACCGAGATCTTGGGGTCCGGAACGCGCGCCGAGGCCGTCGTCGGTTTTGACGCAGAGGGCGACAAGCGCCTGCTGCTGGCCTGGGCGCCCTTGGAGAAGCTCTAAGGGCCACAGCTTCGCGGCAGCGGTTGCGTGCCATGGCCTCTCGGCCCAGAGTCCGCAGCCAGCGGAGCGATCGCCGCCCTTCCTCGCCTTCCCGCCAGCGGGGGCGATGCGGTAGCCTCGAATACATGCCAATCCGCGTCCTCATCGCCAAGCCGGGTCTCGACGGCCATGACAGGGGAGCCAAGGTCATCGCCAGAGCGCTGCGCGATGCCGGCGTCGAAGTCATCTATTCGGGTCTGCATCAGACGCCCGAACAGATCGTGGAAACTGCCATCCAGGAGGACGTCGGCGGCGTCGGCCTCTCTGTGCTGTCCGGCGCTCACATGACGCTGTTCCCGCGAGTCGCCGAATTGCTTGCCGAACGCGGCGCTACCGACGTTGTCGTATTCGGAGGAGGAATCGTCCCGGACGCGGACATCGCCGAACTCAAGTCGAAGGGCCTCGCCGAGGTCTTCACTCCCGGAACTTCGCTGGCAACTGTCACCGACTGGGTGCACGCCCACGTTCCGGAGCGGTAGTTGGACCTATACGAGTACCAGGGCAAGTCGCTCTTCGCCCGCGTTGGCGTGCCCGTTCCTGAGGGACGGTTGGCCCACACCGTGGCCGAAGCCAAAGCCGCCGCCCAGGAGTTGGGCGGACCGGTCGTCATCAAGGCGCAGGTGCAGGTTGGGGGCCGGGGGAAGGCCGGCGGAATCAAGCTGGCAGCGGATCACGACGAGGCGGCGAGCTACGCAGGGGACATCCTCGGCATGGACATCAAAGGCCACACCGTCCATCGGGTGTGGGTGGAGAGGGCCTCCGACATCAAGCATGAGTACTACGCGTCGTTCACTCTTGACAGAGGGGCCAAGAAGCATCTCGCCATGGTCAGCGCGCAGGGCGGAGTGGACATCGAGGGCGTCGCTGCCACCGATCCCGAGGCGGTCGTCAAGGTTCACATCGATCCGGTCATGGGCCTGACCGACTGGCAGGCTCGGCAGCTCGTCTATCAGGCCAAGCTCGACCCTGCCATCGCCAGGCCGGCGGCGGCGACGCTGCGCAAGCTCTACCAGGCGTTCGTTGATCTGGACTGCGATCTCGTCGAGGTCAACCCACTGATCGTCACCGGCGACGATCAGGTGGTGGCCCTGGATGCCAAGGTGACGATCGACTCCAATGCCCTTTACCGACATCCAGACTTCGCCGAATTCAGCGAGACCTTTGTCGTTGACCCCATCGAGAAGATGGCCACGGACCGCGGCCTCAACTTCATCAAGCTCGATGGGTCCGTCGGCATCATGGCCAACGGTGCCGGTTTGGCCATGGCGACTCTCGATGTCGTCGATCTTGTTGGCGGTGCCGCAGCCAACTTCCTCGATGTCGGAGGTTCGGCAGATGCCGACGCCGTTACCGATGCCCTCGAGGTTCTCACCCAGGACGAGAACGTCGCCGCCGTCCTCATCAATATCTTCGGCGGCATCGTGCGGTGCGATCTTGTCGCCGAGGGCATCGTTGAAGCAATGACCCGGATGGAGCTGCCGTGGCCTTTGGTCGTCCGCCTCGATGGGACGAACGCCGCCGAGGCCAGGGCGATTCTCGACGAGAAGGCGGCGGGGAAGATCATCCCGGCGGCGACGATGCGCGAGGGCGCCGAGAAGGCCGTTGCGTTGGCGGGGCCGAAGGTCGGAGTTCCCTAATGGCCATCCTCGTCACAGAAGACACCAGGCTCGTCGTGCAGGGGCTCACTGGCCGAGAAGGGCAGTTCCACGCTCTGCGCAACCGAGATTACGGGACCAACATCGTTGCCGGGGTCACACCGGGCAAGGGCGGCACCAGCGTTGAGGGGATCCCGGTTTTCGACACCGTTGCTGCCGCTGTCGACGCCACCGCAGCCAACACGGCCATGACGTTCGTGCCTCCCGCTTTCGCCGCGGACGCCATCCTCGAGGCCGCCGCCGCTGATGTCGGCGTGATCGTGTGCATCACCGAAGGCATCCCGGCCCATGACGAGGCAAAGGTCTACAACTACCTCCAGCAGACGGCGAACGTTCGCCTTATCGGTCCCAACTGCCCCGGCGTCCTATCGCCGGGCATGGCCAATGTCGGGATCATGCCGCCGAACATCGCGATGCCGGGCTCTGTTGGGGTGGTGTCGCGCTCCGGCACGCTGACCTACCAGGCAGTACACGAGTTGACGACGCGCCACATCGGCCAGTCGTCCTGCGTCGGCATCGGCGGCGACCCGGTGCCGGGGTCATCGTTCGTTGACATCCTCGAGTTGTTCCAGGCGGATCCCGAGACGAAGGCGATTGCAATGATCGGCGAGATCGGTGGCGACGCCGAGGAGACGGCTGCGGCCTACATCGCGGAGCATGTCACCAAGCCCGTCATCGGATACATAGCAGGCTTCACAGCGCCTCCTGGCAAGAAGATGGGTCACGCCGGCGCCATCATCTCGGGTTCCCAGGGCACCGCCGTTGCTAAGAAGGACGCTCTGGAAGCGGTGGGAGTCCGCGTCGCCACCTATCCCGAGGAGATCGGTGAATTCGTAGCCGAGGCGCTCTGACTGGGTCGCACCTTCGGGGCCAGGCATGACGGAACTGATCACTGCCTTCACCTTCGGGCTCGGGGCGGGTGTCGCGCCCGGCCCTCTGCAAGCGATCGTGATCACCTCGACCCTGCAGCGCGGCTTCGGGGCGGGGTGGCGGGTGGCGATGGGCCCTCTCATCACCGACGCTCCCATCATCGCTCTCAGCATCGCCGTCCTGTCGACGTTGCCCGGTGGCGCTCTCGACGGCATGGCGATCGCAGGTGGGGCAGTGCTCATCGCTCTTGGCGTGTGGAGTGTTCTCACAGAGAGGGCAGATGCCTCGGAGCACGAGGCAGCAGCGGGTCGTGCTGATCTTTGGCGCGGAGCGCTTGTCAATCTGTTGAACCCGCACCCGTGGATATTTTGGCTGGGTGCCGGCGCCCCCCTCGTCCTCAGCGCCTGGCGTCGGTCATCGGCGTTGGCCGTCGGCGTGCTCGTCGTGTTCTACGGGCTGTTGGTTGGTCTGAAGGTGGGGACAGCCTGGCTCGTTGCTCGCGCTCGGCGCCGGTTGAGCCCTGTGTGGCGGACGCGCCTGGTGTGGCTAGGTGGGCTGCTGCTGGCGGCGGGGGGAGTGCTCGTTGCTTGGCAAGGCATCACTGGTCGTTTCAGTGCCTAGGCGACCGGCGTGCCGATAGCCGCTCCTAGGCTCGCTGGGTGAGCGCTACCCCCCTCAAAGGCAAGCCTGTGGCCGCCAAACTGCGCGCTGAGGTGGCGGAACGAGTCGCCGAACTCGGACGTCCGGTGGGTCTAGCCACCCTGCTCGTCGGTGATGACGAAGCGTCGCAGGTCTATGTAGGAGGCAAGCACAAAGCAGCAGTAGCGACGGGTCTTGTCTCAGTGGATGAGCGGCTGCCTGCCAGCGCCACCCAGGAGGAAGTCTTGGCGGCCGTGGAGCGGCTCAATGCCAACGACTCCGTAGACGGCATGATCGTGCAGCTCCCGCTTCCCGATGGCCTCGATGGCGAGGCAGCGGTTGAGTCCATCGACCCGCGCAAGGATGCCGATGGGCTCCATCCGCACAGCCTCGGCAGGCTGGTGCTCGGGCAGCCGGGTCCGGTGCCGGCCACCCCTCAGGGGATCATGGAGATGCTCTCGTTCTATGACATCGAGACCGCCGGCAAGACCGCCGTTGTTGTTGGGAGGTCGTTCCTCGTCGGCAAACCGATGGCGCTGCTGCTGGGCGCCAAAGGCGTCGACGCCACCGCCACGGTTGCCCACTCGCGGACGCCGGAGTTAGCGGCGCTGTGCCGCACGGCCGACATCCTGGTCGCGGCGATCGGGCGGCCGGAGATGATCACCGCCGAGCACGTGAAGCAGGGGTCGACCGTCGTCGATGTCGGTATCAACCGCACCAACGATGGCCTCGTCGGCGACGTCGCCTATGACGAGGTGTCTGCGGTAGCCGGGGCAGTGTCGCCCGTTCCCGGCGGGGTCGGTCCCCTGACCATCGCCTGCTTGCTACGGAACACCGTGATGCTCGCCGAGATGTCTGCCCGATAACCTCGGACTCCCAGACCGAAAGAGTTCGAAGCGTGGCAACCCCCATCACCAAGGCCGACGACGGCCTCAACGTTCCCAACGATCCCATCATCCCCTACATCGAGGGTGACGGCATCGGCCCCGACATCTGGGCCGCGGCCCAGCACGTCTTTGACAGCGCAGTGGCCAAGGCCTATGGGGGCGAGCGTTCGATCGCCTGGGAAGAGGTGCTGGCCGGCCAGAAGGCATTCGATGCCACCGGAGAGTGGCTTCCCACCGAGACTCTTGCCAGGTTCCGAGAGCTGCTTGTGGGTATCAAGGGACCGCTGACCACTCCGGTCGGCGGCGGCATCCGTTCACTGAATGTGGCGATTCGCCAAGAGCTCGATCTCTATGTCTGCCTGCGGCCCGTCCGCTGGTTCAAGGGCGTCCCCTCGCCTGTCAAGCATCCCGAGAAGGTGGACATGGTCGTGTTCCGTGAGAACACCGAGGATGTCTACGCCGGAAAGGAGCTCGAGGAGGGCTCGCCGGAGGCTGCCAAGCTCATGGCGTTCCTGCACGATGAGTTCGGGTGGGACATCAAGCCAGACAGCGGGCTCGGCCTCAAGCCGATATCGGAATCGGGCTCCAAGCGCCTGGCGCGGGCCGCCATCAAGTACGCCCTGGACAACGGTCGCCGCTCGCTGACTCTGGTGCACAAGGGCAACATCATGAAGTTCACCGAAGGTGCCTTCCGCAGCTGGGGTTACGACCTGGTCAGGGACGAGTTCTCCGACGTCGCCGTTTCCTGGGAGGATTCGGGAGGCGACGCCGGCGACAAGCTGCTAGTCAAGGACGTCATCGCCGATGCCTTCCTGCAGCAGATCCTCACCCGGGCCGACGAGTACGACGTCATCGCCACGATGAACCTCAACGGTGACTACATCTCAGACGCGCTTGCTGCCGAAGTCGGAGGGATCGGCATCGCTCCCGGCGGCAACATCAACTACGAAACCGGACACGCCATCTTCGAGGCAACGCACGGCACGGCCCCCAAATACGCCGGCATGGACAAGGTGAACCCGGGATCGCTGATCCTGAGCGGCGAGCTGATGTTCCGCTACCTCGGCTGGACCGAGGCCGCCGACCTGATCGTCGACTCCCTGGAGGCGACGATCGCCGATGGCATCGTCACCTACGATTTCGCCCGCCTCATGGACCAAGCCACCGAAGTGAAGACCTCCGAGTTCGCGGAGGCAATGGTCAACAACATGGCGCGAAGTCAATAGCCCCCGTCTTGTTATCTCCCCCCAGTGAGCGAAGCGAATGTTGGGGGGAGTACCGGCGAAACCGGGGGAGGGGCGTCTTGCTGGCCGCGTCGGAGCGGACGCCCCCTCCGCCTCACTTCGTTCGGCACCTCCCTCCCCGGGGGAGGAGACAGAGAAAGAGCCGCCCTTGCGGGCGGCTCTTTTGTTCCAGTAAGCCCTCCTCCCAGCGAAGCGTCGCTAGCGACCCTCGACTCCTTTCGAGCCCTACTCGGACTCGACGAGCGTCTCGATTGAGTCGTCCTTCGGACGACGCCGTTTGCTACCTGGCGGCCCAGGACTCCCCCCTAAGGGGGGAGAGATCAGAAGCCGCCCCTGCGGGCGGCTGCTTAGTTCCACACGTCGACGTAGGTCAGCACCGCTCCCGGGGGAGGATTGGTGAAGGCGGTGGCTGCGCGGAAGTCCCACAGCTCCACCCACAGCAGCGAACCTCCGGGGCGCACCATGCGCCCGCCGATGCGGGGGACTCGGTCATCGGCGATCGCTTCCAGCACGCCGGCCATCCCCCTCGCCCGTAGCTCAGTGGCAATCTTGTCTGCGAGTTGCTGGGTGGTCGATCCCTCGTCGACCAGCAACAGGTAGACCGGTTCGACCCGAGCACCACCCAGAGAGCTCACACCTTGCTCGTCGTAGATGGGATCTGCACTGCGGATGACGCTGGCGCCCGGCGGTCGCCACGGTTTGCCGCGGGCCATCTCGCCGACCGAAACGCCCGTCCACTTCTCAACCCATCGCACCCGATCGTCGGATAGCTCGTTGGCACGTCCTGTCGCCACGAGTGCAACGGCCTCCGCCATGTCCTCGGAGGGTCCGGTCGCACCGTAGATCGTTGTGCCGGTGCCGGCGGATGCGCTGAACCACCCTGTGGCACCCTGCTCTTGCCATCCGATCGCATCCACGAAGTCGGCAACGTCAAGGCTGGCCCGGTTGGGGTCGAGCGAGTCGAGCTCCCCTGCAAGCACCTGATCGACAAGGTCGGGATCAAGCGCATTGAATTGGGCAACGTGGGTCAGCTCATGGGCCAGCGTGTAGGCAAGATCGAGTCGCGACGTTTCATCGAAGGTCCGATTGATCAGGTAGATGTCCGGACCCCGGCTGAAGGCAAGGGTCGCCGGGTCAAGGATTTCGGTGTCAGTGGCACGGACAAGACTGCGCACATCAGCCTTCCGCTTGATGGGGTCCGGCACCTGGCCGAGAGCGGCGGAGATCAGAGATAGCTCGGCGGGGTTGGCAGATGATGTCACACCCAGCAAGGTCTCTCCAGCTACTTCACGCTGCCAGACGACACCCTCGGCCTCGGGAACGCCGAGGCGGGCTTCAATCCCGGCACCTGTCACTTCTTGCTCGGTCCCACCGAGGGTGCAGGCGCCGAGGGCGCCAACGAACAACAGTGGCACTAGCGGGAGGCGGCGCAACACGACCATGTTGTACCACCGGTCCCGGCGCTTCCGCTGCCTTGTAGCCTGGCAGCAGAGAGAGAAAGGCTGCTGATGTCAAAGATCACCGTGGTGGGCGCAGGTAAGTACGGCTCGACGACTGCCAAGTTGATCGCCACCTCCGGCATCGCCGACGAAGTTGTCATGACCGACATCATCGAGGGGCTCCCGCAGGGATTGGCGCTGGACATGAACCAGTCGCGACCGATCGAGGGCTATCGCTCCATCGTTTCAGGCACCAACGACTATGCCGACACCGCAGGCAGCGATGTCGTGATCGTCACGGCCGGTCTCCCGCGGAAGCCCGGAATGAGCAGGATGGATCTTCTGGGTGTGAACGCCAAGATCGTTTCCGAGGTGACGACCCAGGTGGCGGCTGCTTCGCCGGGCGCCGTGATCATCGTCGTCACCAACCCGCTGGATCAGATGACGACGCTGGCTGCGGAGGTGTCCGGCTTCCCCAAGGCAAGGGTCATGGGCCAAGCAGGCATCCTGGATAGCGCTCGGTTCGCACACTTCATAGCCGAGGCAACCGGAGCCGACATCCTCGACGTGACCGCCGTCACGATGGGGAGCCACGGAGAGACAATGGTGCCGGTCCCGTCGCAGTGCAAAGTTGGCGAGGCACCACTCACGGAAGTGCTCTCAGCTGCTGACATCGACTCGCTTGTCGAACGAACCCGCAGCGGGGGAGCAGAGATCGTCGGTTTGCTGAAGACGGGCAGCGCCTACTACGCACCGGCCGCCGCAGCCGCCAAGATGGCCACGGCGGTGATGACGGGAGCGGGCGAAACGATGCCGGTGTGTGCCTGGTTGAGCGGTGAGTATGGAATCTCGGATGTCTACCTCGGGGTGCCGGCAACGCTCGACAAGGGAGGGGTCGGCAATATCGAGATCCTTGACCTCACAGACCAGGAGGCATCGGAGTTGGCGGCCGCCGCGGAGGCAGTTGCCGCCAAGGTTGCCGAGTTCAACGAGCTGGAGCTGAGCTAGCCCCCGGTAGGGGGAGCACCGGCCTCCAACAGGCGATTGGCCGCTGCGATCTCGGCGGCACTCTCTCGCGCCGCTTCCTGCTGCCTATGTGCTCGGGCGATCACTTGTAGCCGGTCTCGTTTACGGGCCCACAGTCCCGTCGAACCGAGGAAGACGAGCAGGATGCCAAAGAAGGCCGCCATGACGCCAGACGTGATCTGCGTGTCGCGGTAGGTGCCGGAAACGCCTATCGCTTCCAGCTGCAACTCGATCAGGTGGGTGCGGGCACTGGTGCCGACTGTTGCAACGACGATCCAGCCCATGAGTGCAGTCGCGATGCTGATACGGGCGATGGCAAGTTCCCGTGGCTGCGCCGTAGCTGCAGATATGACGACGAGGCCCATGAAGATGGCGACCACTACCGAGAGGTCGACCTCGGCGCTGTTAGGCACGACGAAGTTGGGCTTGGCGATGGCGAAGAAGCCGATGACCGACAGCACCACGAGCAGGCCGAGAGTCGCATAGCGACGCATCGCCTTGGGAATCCGTTCCGCGAGACTGTTGACGATGCTCCTCGCCAAGATGTAGGAGAGGATCGTGACGATCACCAAGGCGGCGAAGGTTTCGAGTTCCAGGTCGATGGGCGGCGGATCAGGGAACTGAGCGATGAGAACGGCGGCCAACCAGATGCCGAAGCCGGCCATCATGTTGAACCGCGTCGATCCCCCAGAGGACGCCGCCAGCAGGCTGATAACGATGGTGCCGACGCCGATGGCCGCCACCACCTTGCCCTGGGTGAGGTCATATCCCCTGATCGACCACGGCTCGACGATGAAGCGATAGCTGGGAGCCATCCGCACGTACTCGAATGCCACCGAGGCGACGACGAGGACGCCACCGAGGAGGGCTACGTTGCGCGCGAGGTTCTTCATGGCCGTCACACCCTAATCGTGATCCGCCAGGCGGTCGATGGCCTGTTTAGTAGTCGACCTCGACGGTGGCGACCGCCTTGGCGAACTGGTTGATCTGGCCCTGATGCATCATGACCTTGGCCATGTTGCCGCCAACCTTGAGCTTGCCGGTCATGAAGGCCATTTGGGTGTTGAGCTCGCCTCTTGAGATTTCCGAGGCGGTCTCGTACGAGTTCGTGATGGTGGCGTCGGCGTCCTCGTTATCGCCGAGGGCGAGGGCGGCCTGGCCGCCGGCTACGGACAATGTGTATTTGACGTCGTCCCCTTCGGGCACTTCTGTCACGTGGAACTGAAGCAGCAGGTCCGTATCGGTGACAGCATCCCGAAAGGCCTCGTCGGCGTTGGCCGCCTCACCCATTGCAACCATCCACTCCTCGCTGAGGAACTTCACACCCACTTGGGCTCCTTCTTCTTGGCGGAGGGCAAGGGTATCAGTGATACCTTGACCCAATGAAGAAGCTGCCTCGCATGATGCCGGCGCTGGTGACGCCGTTCGACGAGCCTGGAGATATCGACTTCGAGGCTCACGCCCACAACGTCGCGTTTCTCGAGAGCAAGGGAGTCGAGGGCCTTCTGCTGTGCGGCTCGACGGGAGAGGGCCCCTACATCGATCCCGGCGAGCGCCGCCAGCTCGTGGAGGCGACCCGGGAGCTGACCGATGATGTGTTCCTGCTCTGTGGCGTTGCCGCCCAATCCGTGCGACAGGCGATCGCCCAGGTGGTGGAGGCTGCCGAGGGCGGTGCCGACGCAGCCCTGGTCATGACGCCGACCACCATGGCGCGCACGCGACCGGATGCAGTTGCCGCCTTCTACCGGACCCTCGAGGCAGCCGCTCCGCTCCCCCTATTGCTCTACTCGGTCCCGGCCGTGACGGCGTTCGAGCTCACCGTTGAGGATGCGGTGAGCCTGGCGGCTCGGCCGAACATCGTTGGGATGAAGGACTCAGGAGGCCAGCCCGTGCGCGTCCAACAGATCGTTGGGTCGTCTCCCGACTTTCACGTGTTTGCCGGGGCCTCCGCCGCCGTCGCCCTCTCCGTTGCTGCAGGTGGACATGGGGCCATCACTGCCAGCGCCAACTATGCGCCGACGCTGGTTCGCGAGGTTGTAGATGCCGCTCGCAAGGGGCTCGACAAGGCAGCCGAGGCCCAGGAGCGGCTGGCCGGCCTGTCCCGTCTCGTCGACACCCGGGGCGTGCCGGGCGTCAAGCTCGCAGCCGAGATAGCCGGCCTGCGACCGGGCCTGCCGCGCCTCCCGTTGCAGCCACTGTCCTCTGACGAAGCCTCGACAGTGAGCCGCCAGCTGGAAGCCCTGAAGGGCCAACTACTCGGCTGAGTCTTCGACTCCGCCGAGGCTTCATGCCATAAACCTTGAGCGAGTTGCGGGCTGCGAGAGGCTGTGACGCGCCTAGAGCTCATGACTTACCGAATGGACTGTCAGAGATGGTTTGTCATCTCTGCCCGGCCAGTTTGCTGTTGAGCATCTTGGCCTTGAGGTAGTCGCGGTTGAGCTGGGCTATGAAGTCGATGCTGATGGATTTAGGGCAGGCCTTCTCGCACTCACCGTGGTTGGTGCACGAGCCGAAGAACTCCTCCATGGTGTCGACCATGGCCTCGACTCTGGAGTAGCGCTCGGGCTGGCCCTGGGGCAGGAGACCGAGATGGGCGACCTTCGCCGCCGTGAACAGTTGAGCGGCCGAGTTGGGACAGGCCGCAACGCAAGCCCCACAACCGATGCAGGCAGCAGCATCCATCGCCGACTCGGCGGCGTCTCTGGGCACGGGAATGAGGTTGGCATCCGGGGCCGAGCCCGTCGGAACCGTGATGAAGCCGCCGGCCTCGACGATGGTGTCAAAGGGAGAACGGTCGACGATCAAGTCCTTGATGACCCCGAATGCCCTGGCACGCCATGGCTCGATGACGATGGTGTCGCCATCGGAGAACTTGCGCATGTGGAGCTGGCAGGTGGCGGTCCCGAGCTGGGGGCCGTGGGGCTGGCCGTTGATCATCACCCCGCACATTCCGCAGATGCCCTCTCGGCAGTCGTGATCGAAGGCAATGGGCTCTGTGCCCGCGGCGTTCAGTTGCTCGTTGAGAGTGTCCAGCATTTCGAGGAAGGACATCTCGGGACTGATGTCGCTCACTCTGTATTCGACCAACTCGCCATTGCTGCCGGAGTTCTGCTGTCGCCATATCCGCAGCTTGAGGTTCACTTGTAGCTCCGCTGCTTGAGCTCGATGTTCTCGAATACCAGCTTCTCGGTGTGCCGCTTCTGGGGAGTGCCCCGACCCTGCCACTCCCAAGCAGACACCATCGCCCAGTCTTCGTCGTTGCGCAGCGCCTCGCCCTCGGGGGTTTGGTGCTCGACCCGGAAGTGGCCGCCGCTGGATTCCTCCCTGTCGAGCGCATCGCGGCACATCAGCTCGGCGAGCTCGAAGTAGTCCGCAACGCGGCCTGCCTTCTCCAGGGAGAAGTTGAGACTTTCATCATCGCCGAGGACGCGGACATCGGTCCGGAACTCCTCGTGAAGTGCCGGAATCTCGCTGAGCGCCTTCTCCAGGCCCTGGCGACTGCGAGCCATCCCGCACTGCTCGATCATGATCTTGCCGAGTTCACGGTGGAACCAATCGACCGACCGCGTGCCGCCGATCGACAAGAGTTCGTTCGTCCGTTCCTTGACGTCTGTCTCCGCTTGAGCGAAGGCCGGGTGGTCGGTGGTGACCGCATCGCTTCCCAGCCAGCCGGCCAGGTAGTCGCCGATGGTGTATGGAAGAACGAAATAGCCGTCGGCCAGCCCCTGCATCAGCGCCGAGGCCCCCAGCCGGTTGGCGCCATGATCCGAGAAATTGGCCTCACCGATCGCGTAGAGGCCGGGGGTAGTCGTCATGAGGTTGTAGTCCACCCAGAGACCGCCCATCGTGTAGTGGGGAGCCGGATAGATCCTCATCGGAACCTCATAGGGGTTCTCGTCTGTGATGCGCTCGTACATCTCGAAGAGGTTGCCGTAGCGCTGGCGGATGGTGTCCTCGCCGAGGCGCTTGATGGAGTCGGCGAAGTCGAGGAAGACGCCGTTCTGGAGGGGCCCGACGCCACGGTTCTCCTCCATCATTCGCTCGGCGGCGCGCGAGGCTACGTCGCGGGGGACGAGGTTGCCGAAGGCCGGATAGATCCGTTCCAGGTAGTAGTCGCGCTCCGACTCGGGTATGTCGCCGGCGGCTCGTCTGTCGCCAGGCTCCTGGGGCACCCAGATGCGCCCGTCGTTGCGGAGAGACTCGCTCATCAGGGTGAGCTTCGACTGGAAGTCGTCGCTTGCCGGGATGCACGTCGGATGGATCTGGGTGAAGCTGGGGTTGGCGAAGGCCGCCCCCTTGCGATGTGCCCTCCAGATAGCCGTCACGTTCGACTTGCGTGCCATCGTCGACAGGAAGTAGACGTTGGCGTATCCGCCGGTGGCAAGAACGACAGCGTGGGCCGAGTGTGACTCGATCTCGCCTGTCACCAGATCCCTTGTCACGATGCCTACTGCCCGCCCATCGACCTGGACCACATCGAGCATCTCGGATCTGGTGTGCAGCTCAACGTTGCCGAGGCCAACCTGGCGGCTCAGGGCCTGGTAGGCGCCGAGTAGCAGCTGCTGGCCGGTTTGACCTCTGGCGTAGAATGTCCTCGAGACCTGGACCCCACCGAACGAGCGGTTGTCAAGCAGCCCTCCGTACTCCCTGGCGAAGGGGACACCCTGGGCGACACACTGGTCGATGATCTCGGTGCTCACCTGAGCCAGTCGGTACACGTTGGCTTCGCGTGACCGATAGTCACCGCCCTTGACCGTGTCATAGAACAGCCGGTAGGTGCTATCGCCGTCGCCGCGGTAGTTCTTGGCGGCGTTTATGCCGCCTTGGGCTGCGATGCTGTGGGCCCGTCGAGCCGAGTCGTGATACGTGTAGGCCTTCACGTGGTAGCCGAGTTCTGCCAGGGTCGCCGCGGCCGACGCACCTGCAAGGCCGGTACCGACGACGATGACCGAGAACTTGCGCTTGTTCGTTGGGGCAACGAGGTTGATGGCAGCCCGATGGCCGTCCCACTTGTCGGCAAGCGGTCCTGGGGGGACCTTGGCGTCGAGGTTCATCACTCGATCACCCCAGCCAGCACCATGATGGGGAACAACACGTTGCCGAGGACGATGGTCACGGCGAAAGCCTGGGCGAACCACTTGCGCCACTGATTGAAGCGTGGATTGTTGATTCCGATCGACTGGAACAAGCTCCAGGCTCCGTGGTAGATGTGTAGCCCAAGCGCAACGTTGGCCACGATGTAGATGGCGGCGACAGGGGCACGGGAGAAGCTCTCGACCATGTTGTGATAGATGTCGCCACGTACGAAGTCAGGATTAGCCCAACCCCACGTGAGATCGGCCAGGTGGTAGGCGATGAAGAGAAGGACGATGATGCCCGACCAGATCATGGTTCGGCTGGCGTAGCTGGCGACCAGGTACTCGCGCTGCGTCTGGTAGCTCACGTCCCCTCCCTTGCGCCGGTTCTCGAAGGCGAGGGAGAAAGCGGCGTGGATGTGGATGGCGAAAGCCGCTATCAGGCCGAAGCGCATGATCCACAGAAGGTGAGTGCGCGGTGCGAGGTGACCTCCGAGGTCACGCAGCGCCTCGCCGTATTCGTTGATGTCCTCGGGCCCCAGGTAGACCTTGAGGTTCCCTACTAGGTGAAAGATGATGAAGCCGAGGAGGATGACCCCCGAAATGGCCATCGCCCACTTGCGCCCGATCTGGGATCGATAGAGGTCGAGCAACCAAAAGGAGCGGCGAGAAGACGATGTCGTGTTCTTGGTGGCCGTCATCGCGGCGGAGACTAGCTACTAGCGGATACCTGCTCGCCTTGTGTTGGGTCACTCGCTCGCTGGTGTCGGGCACGACAACCGGTACCGTCACAGGCGGTTTGATCTGTGAGTGATGGCTGGCCGGCACTCGGGAGGATGTTGTGCGCCGCTGTTGGGGTCTGTGTTTGGCTGCCGTCGTCTTGGCAGGTGGTTGCGGAAGTGGCGAGATGTCGCTGGGCGCCTATGTCGAGCGCGTAAACGCCATCGTCGGCCAGGCATTCCAGCGATACGAGGCGTTGGCGGCGAGCGATCAAGGGAAGGTTCTCATGGCTGACGCGGCGCACCTCGGAGACTTCGCCCCTCAAGACCTGCAGGTGGCTCTTCAACATGTGGAGGAGATCGAGGTCGAGCTCCTGGGGGCCGTCGACGCGATCAAGCCTCCCGCGCAGGTAGCCGATCTCCACGGCCTTCTGTTCGATGCCAAGTTCACCGCGGTCGAAAAGGCGCTGGCGGCGCGCGCCGGCACGGCAGAGACCTGGGAGGAGCTCTCAGCAACCACGGAGATGGTTAGGTACCGGGCTGCGCTCGCCGCAGACAAGCAGCTATGTATCGACTTCGAAGCCAAGCTGGACTCCACCGCGGGGCAGGGAGCGTTCGGGGGAGGACCCTGGATTCCGGTCGAATTGGAGGAGGTCGCCGAGGCTGTGCTCGGCTGCGCTGGGTACCCAGAGCAGCCCGAGGACATCTACCGCCCGCCTGCTAGCTCGCCCTAACAGCCACTAACTAGGGGAGTGCCACCCTCAGGAATTGACTCCGCGCGCGCCTTAGGATAACTTACATAGTTGTAATTACACGGATGTAGGAGGACCGCAACCGTGCTTGAGAAACTCATGGGTGAGGTATTCGAGGCCGACCTGTCGTGGCAGGATCTTGCTAACTGCCGTGGTGGCAATGCCGACCTGTTCTTCCCCGAGCGGGGCGCATCGACGCGGACTGCCAAAGGCATCTGCAAGGCGTGCGTTGTACGCGGGGACTGTCTCGAGTTCGCTATCACTAACGGCGAGAAGTTCGGCATATGGGGCGGCCTCTCAGAGCGAGAGCGCCGCAAGATTCGGCGAGATCGCCAGGTCGCCGCGGCCCAGCACCAGGAGACCAAGGTCGGCTGACCGCCTGCCATCCCTACAATCGCTGAGTGTTCGCCTACATAGCTATTGCTGTCGTCGTGGTTGTCGTCGCCGTCGTGGCATATCGGCTCCTGTCGGCGAATGGCGCGTCCAGGAAGGGTCGAGCGGACGGCTTCGATGCCCGGCCTCGCGTTGCCGACTTCCACATCCGCGATGATGTCGCACTGGTTCTTTTCGACGTCGAGCTCGGCGCCCAGATCGAAGACCATGCCGCCGAGGTTCTGACGGCCGAGGCCGTCGAAGTAGTTCGCGACAAGTCCGAGAGCCTGCCGATCGGACATGTAACAACCGTCGTCGCCCAAGCCAAGGGAGCCGATGGTTCGATAGAGGTTGGCAGAGTTCACTTCGAGACCCCCGGCGAGTTGCCCCCGCCGCCGGTGTCCCCTCCGCCTCCTCATGCTTCGAGCGTTGGGTTTGACCCGCTCGAGGCGTATTCGGAGGGGCTGTCGGGCGCACCACCGTCCGTCGCCTCTTCACGGCGGGACGACGAGCTCGGGCCGGCAGGCATCGACCTCACTCTGCCTTCGACGTTCGCCGACTCTCTGTCCAACACGGGCGTCGACCCGGCGTCGATGTCAGCCGGGGAGGTTGCGCTCGAGCTGTTGTCTTCCGTTGGCTACCGGGTAGCACCAGGACCCAAACCCGACTGCTACATCGCCAACCGCGGTGGAACGAACACCTACATCTCCGTCGTTGGCCTTGGCGACTACCCCGAGATCGAGTCGCGGCACATCAACTCCTTCATGGTCGACTTCCTGGCATCCAAGGCGGATCGCGGTCTGCTGATATCAGATAGGTATGGGCCCTTCGAGGTGTACGACCGGGAGAAGCGCGAACCCAGGGTTCGTTTCGTTACTCGGGAGCGGCTCCAGGGCTTCGTAGACGCCCTGACTGTTTCGTAGCGCACACCACGCGGCGCCGGAGTGACCCTCGGGTATCATCGATGTCAAAAGGAGCTCTATGTTCGCTGCTGGAATCGGGACGGGAGAGATCATCGTCATCGTTGCGGTTGTCGTGCTTCTCTTCGGCGCAACGAAGCTGCCTCAGCTAGCTCGGTCACTCGGCGCCTCGGCGCGCGAGTTTCGCAAAGGGGTTGACGAGGGCGTGGACCCCGAAGACGAAGATACGTCGGCACAAACCTGACGATTCGGGAACTCGGATCGTCCATCGGGGCGTTGGTAGGTAAGGCAAGTGCCTGACCAAGAGATACCTACCTGGGAAGAGGTAGCGCGCCGCGATGGCCGCAAGATCTACAACTTCGCATACCGACTCACCGGAAACCCCGACGATGCCAAAGACCTGGCTCAAGAGGTCCTGCTGCGCGTCCGCAAGGGTCTCCGCACCTACACGCCCGGCTCATTCGACGGCTGGCTATGGCGCATCACCCGCAATGCCTTCCTCGATCAGGTCCGCTATCGCAAGCGGCGCCCAGAATCAGCGCTCCCCGAGGATGACAGGGGTGTCGGCCCCTCGGCGCCTCCGCCCGACGAGGTCCTCGACTCTGTCCGGCTCTCAGACGAGGTCCAGGCGGCACTCGTTGAGCTCCCCTACGAATTCCGCGAGGCGGTCGTGATGGCAGATGTCGTCGGCCTCAGCTACGAAGAGATCGCAGAAGCCGCGGACATTCCGGTTGGCACGGTTCGTAGCCGCATCCACCGTGGTCGCAAGATGCTGAAGGAGCGCCTGTCGTGACACATCCCGGCGACCTTCTCTCCGCGTATCTCGATGATGAGCTCAACGACGATGAGCGCGCTGCCGTGGCCGCTCATCTTCAGACCTGCGGCGACTGCAGAGACGAGTTGACTGCCGTCCAGTCGGCGGCGGTAGCGATCCGCTCGCTTCCTGCGTTGGACGCCCCGCCAGGTCTGGTGCCGGCGCCTGCCGCGTGGAGGAAACGGCGTCGTTGGCAGACGCTGGGCGCTGCCACCGCCGGCGTCGCGGCGATCGTCACGCTCGTCGTTGGCGTCGCCGTCATCGGCGACAACGACGAGCCACCTCTCGTTGCTGCGGACACTGTTCCCGTAGTCCTTCCCGGTCTCGACAGTGTGCTCGCCGGCGACAGCTCCGTGAATGGCCAGCAACGGGTGCAGGCCCTAGAGGCGGCCTTTCGCACCATGGACGGTGTCGAGGAGATGGAGAGGGCTGCCGACGAGATGTCGGCCGATGTCGAAGTCATGATGCACGACGAGCCCATGAAGATCAGGGCTGGCATGTGGGACGGCGTGGCTGCGGAGTACCTGGCCGTCATGACACCAGCCGAAGGAGTGATCGGCCTGTTCGTTGCCGCTGAGGACGGGATACCGATGGCTTTCTTCTACTGCGAACACAGCTGGTATCGCGTTCACACCGGCTCGGGCCAAGCACCCCCAGTCTCCTCGGTCACGGCTCTGCGGGGCGCCCTCGGCTGCGAGAGCTAGGGGCGTCTCGGCCGCGGCACCTCTGTCGCATGCCGCGCCCTACGACTGGGGCATCCTTAGCCGGTCAGAGTTCGAGAGCGAAAATCCGAGGACTCACACCTCTGTTTGCCGGCACCGCCGGTGGTTCTCACTGGTGATAGGTTCATCGCGGTGCTGACGAATGGGAGGATTCATGCCTGGGACCGCTGACGCCTTTGCCGAGCGAGTGTTCGCCTCTGCCTTGGGTGCCATCGAGATCTACTCCATACATATCGGTGACCGCCTCGGCTTCTACAAGACCTTGGTCGGTAGCGGCGGCATGACCTGCGCGGAGGTCGCAGCCGCGACGGGGGTCCACCATCGATACGTCCAGGAGTGGCTCGAGCAACAGGCGACCAACGGGATCCTCGATGCCGACCAAAGCGGTGATGTGATCCGGTTCTGTCTCCCGCAAGCCCATGCCGAAGTACTCGCCGAGGAACTCAACAACAATTACCTCGCTCCTCTCGCCCGCATGCTCACAACGTCGGGCGAGTCGATGGCCCTTCTCCTCGACGCCTACCGGACCGGGGGCGGGGTGTCCTGGGATCGTTTCGGCCAAGACATGAGGGAGTCCCAGGCCGACATGAACCGCCCTTTCTTCATGAACGACCTCGCCGACGTCCTGGGCGGCATCGACGCGTTGCACGACCGGCTCGACCGGTCGGGTGCTCGCATCGCCGACGTTGGCTGTGGTGCTGGCTGGTCGACGCTGGCCCTCGCTCGCGCTTATCCCGATGCCGAGGTGGTTGGCTACGACATCGACGCCGCGTCCATTGATATGGCTCGTTTGCACGCTGCCAACGAAGGGTTCGGCGAGCGCGTGACTTTCCACGCCGTCGATGTCGGTGAGCTAGCCGGGCAGGACTCCGACGTCGCCTTCGCCTTCGAGTGCATCCACGATATGCCCCAGCCTGTGAGGGTGCTGGCCGCCATGCACGAGATGGTTGGTGCCAACGGTGCTGTCGTAGTGATGGACGAAGCCGTTGGCGACGCCTTCACCGGCGAGGGCAACGAGATCGAGAGGCTGATGTACGGATTCAGCCTGCTCGTCTGTCTCCCCGACGGGCTCTCCAGCCAACCGTCGGTAGGCACCGGGACCGTGCTGCGCCCCGCCAAGATGCGGGCCTACGGTGAACAGGCAGGATTCACGGGCTTTCGAACACTGACCGAGGCCGCGTTCTTCCGCTTCTACGAGCTAACTCCATAGCCCGCTTCTTGGCCGCGGAGGGCATCGGTGGACCGGTTGTGCGAGGACCCTATGCGTCAGCCGAATGGTGGACGGCGCCGCGTGAAATGCTGAGCCAGTTCCTACTCTGAAGACGCTGACACCTTGGGCATAACGGGCGGAGATCTGCTCGGGCCAAGCACCACAGGTCCGCGGTCACTGCGCTGCGGCGATGCGCTCGGTTGTGAGAGCTGATCCGAGGGGCCACCGACCGGCCCCCGCGAGACCTCAGCCCGAGAACGGGGGGAGGCGCAGGGTGAATGTGGAGCCGCTGCCTTCCTCGGACGAAACCGACACCTCGCCACCGTGGTTGATGGCGACGTGGCGAACGATCGCTAAGCCGAGGCCGGTCCCGCCTGTTTCGCGGCTGCGGGCCTTGTCCACTCGATAGAACCGCTCGAAGATCCGATCCAGATGGGACTCGGGGATCCCGATCCCTTCGTCCCTCACCTCTATGGATACCCAATCATCGTCGACCGTGATTCTCACCCGGACCTTGCCCGCGTCCGTCTCCTTGGCCGCCGTGTATTTGACCCCGTTGTCGAGCAGGTTGGTGACGGCGGTCACAATCTGGCGGCGGTCACCCGCGACGAAGGCGTCTGCTGGGGCGGGCTCGGTGAAGAGGACTACGCCTGCGGCTTCGGCCGCGAGTTGGACTTGACTGGCTGCATCTGAGATGACGTCAGAGATGGCTATGGGCTCCGGCGCCGCCGCGAACGACTCGACCTGAGCCAGATCGAGTATGTCATCGACGAGCTTTGAGATGCGCCGCGATTCCTGGGACAGCCTGTCACCGAGGCTTGTGCGGACAGCTTCGTCATCGCTGTCGGCCATCGTCTCGGCCAGAACCGACAAGGCCCCAAGCGGCGTCTTCAGCTCGTGGCCGACATTCGCGATGAAGTCCCGACGGATGGCCTTGGTACGGCGTTGGTCGGTGACATCCTCGATGAAGACAACGGCCCCGACGCTTTCCACCCCGAATTCGAGCGGTGCCGCATACAGGCGGAGGACACGGCGAACCGGCTGAAAAGCCTCGAACTCAGATTCCGTGGGAGCCCTGGTGAGGACCACCGAGTCGACCAGTTCTTTGATGGGGCCGTCGTCAACCTGTTCCCCGTGGAGGACGCCGACGAAGTCAGTGGCTGCCGGATTGACGAAGGTGACCGTGCCGGAGTCGTCAGTGGCGGCAACTCCGAACTGTGCGGCCTCGAGGGAGCCGACGAGTTGAGCTCGCTCGCGTTCCGCCCTGGCGAGATAACGCTCGATGCGCTCGACGCCTGCGGTGAGCGCAGCCTCGCCTTCATACTGAGAGTTTGCTCCGATGCGCCGCGTGGCTCGATCGATAGCGGCCGCCATCGATCGGTTGCGGCTCCACAGATAGAAGAGGCCAACGGCCAGCGCGACGACGAGGACGACGAGCAGTGTGATGATCACGGCGCGCAGGATATCCAACGACCCGGTGAGCCGATGGCAGGCGTTAAGAGTTCACCTTCCCGTCACGTAGCGAACCGCGTGACATCAACCGTGCCCGGTAGCTTTGCGGTCGAGCGTGCAAACTTCTCCGAAAGACCGCTTCACGATTCCCACCCCGGTGCGGGCGGTGCTGATCGTCGCCCTGCTCTACCTGTTCCTCGTCGGCGTCAAGTTGCTCGAGGGCGGAATCAATGGGCTGGGCTCGGACATCCAGGAGACCCTCTTTCAGGGTGTCTCCAATCCGATAGCCGGGCTCTGCGTTGGGATCCTCGGCACCGTGTTGGTGCAGTCATCGTCGGTGTCGACCAGCACCATTGTTGGCCTGGTGGCCGCCGGGGTCATCGACGTTTCCTCCGCGGTGCCGATGATCATGGGAGCCAACATCGGTACCACCGTGACCAACTCCCTCGTGGCGCTTGCTCACGTGCGCAACACCGAAGAGTTCCGGTTGGCGTTCACTGCCGCCACGATGCACGACTTCTTCAATTTCATCGCCGTCGCCGCTCTCTTACCTTTGGAACTGACCACCAAGTTCTTGTCGGGAACTGCTGAGTGGATCAGCGAGGCCCTCACGGGGAGCGAAGGTCTGGGTGGCAGTTTCGACAGCCCTATCAAGGGAGCGGTGAAGTGGCTGGCGAGCCTCGTCGAGGACGGCGTAGACGCGGTGTTCTCGGGTGAGACGCTGGTTGCCGTCATTGGCATCGTCATCGGCATCGCGTTCATCTTTCTGACTCTGGCCTTCATCACGAAGAACATGCGTCTACTCGTCGCCGATCGGATCGAACGGTCGTTGAACGCGGCGCTGGCTCGCTCCGGGCTCATCGGAATGGCCGTTGGCATGCTTGTCACCGTCGCCGTTCAGTCTTCAAGCATCACCACTTCGATCCTGGTTCCGATCGTGGCTTCAGGAGTGCTGTTGGTCCGCAACGCCTACCCCATCACCCTTGGGGCCAATATCGGGACCACGGTCACTGCGCTGCTCGCGGCCCTAGGCGCCGGCGCTGTCGATGGGCTGACGATCGCCGTTACCCACACCCTCTTCAACGTCGTCGCGATCGCCCTGTTCTACCCCCTCCCACAGATCCGATACATCCCCGTCCGAGCTGCCGAGTGGCTGGCTGGACAAGCGATGGGCGCCAAGCGGTGGGCGTTCGCCTACGTCCTCGGGATGTTCGTGGTCCTACCCCTCGTCGGTATCGTCATCTTCAGATAGGAGCTCGTCATGGTCATGGATTTCTTCAGGGGAACATCGGATACGAGGCTCGACGAGGTCGAGGCCGTCCTCGTCGGCATGGTCCGCAAGGGGAAGGACGTATTCGATGCCGCTGCCACGACCGTGTTCGGTGGGCGCGCTACCAAGCAGGTGAAGGAGGACGTCAAGGGCACCGACCGCACCATCAACCGGGATCAACAAGAGGTGCGGCGGTTGCTCATAGTCCACGCCTCGGTCAACCCGAGCTTCGACATGCCGATGGTCCTGTCCTACATGAGCATCGTCAAGGACGCGGAACGTATCGGCGACAATGCCAAGAACATCTATGACCTCGCCAGGTACGGAGCCGACTTTCAGGGCGCCGACGACTTCGAAGAGCTCATCGGATACAGGGATGCGGTGTCACGGCTGATCGCTGAAGCTGCGGACGTGTTCGAAGCCCGCGATACCGACAGAGCAGCGCAGCTCATCGAGAAGGCCGACGGATTCCTCGATCAATACGACGCTAACGTCAAGGCCGCTTTCGATCACGATGGCCCAGCGTCGGAGGCTGTGCCCCGCGCTCTGTACTTCCGCTACCTCAAGCGCATCACCGCGCACACCATGAACATGCTGACGTCCCTGGTAATGCCCCTCGACCGCCTCGACTACTACGACGAGGCAAGAGCAGACCGGGAGTAATCCTCCCCCTTCAGGGGGAGGTAGCAGGGGGCGCTGGCCAACGGCCAGCACAGCTGAGGCGACGACCGGCCTGAGTAAGGCCGGTAAGGAGCCGACGCCGCCAACGGCGGAAGGGCGCGGCCAGAGGCAGACGGACCGAATAGGGGGTTGAACTGCGGGGGACCGCTTTCGCTTGGGGGAGACGGATCTCGTCTAGGCGATCACGGCCAGCGCCTGCTCGTAGAGGGCGTGCTCCCTGGGGGTTCCGAGGTCTGGCGACGAGATCACATCGCTGACGATGCCCTCAGCATCAAGCACGAAGGTGGTCCTGTTGGCCGCCCCCACCTTGTCGTTGAAGACGCCGTAGGCCTTGACGACCTCGCCGTGCGGCCAGAAGTCGGAGAGGATGGGGAACTCGAAACCGTTCTTCTCCGCCCAGGCGGCGTTGGATGGGAGCGGCGTCGTGGTGACAACGACGACGTTGGCGTCCATGTCATTGAGGTCGGCCAGGCTGTCGCGCAGCAGACACAGCTCGCCTTCGCAGATGCCGGTGAACGGGAACGGGATGAAGACGAGCAGGGTCTTGCTTCCCTTGAAGTCGTCGAGGGACATCTCGGCCTTGTCGATGTTGCGGAGTGTGAAGGGGGGTGCTGGCTGGCCGACTTCGATCATTCAGGGACCTCTTTGGTGATTGCAGGTGTCGGGTATCTGAGGTTAGAAGTCCGAACGACCTGAGTTCATTCCCGGGCACCCGCCGCACAGGGAGGCCGACTATCGGGTGGGCGGTTCGGCACCCTTCTGAGGCCAGTACAACGGAGAAAGCTCGGCGACGCTTCTGACGGCCCGGTGGGAGGCGAGCAGTTCGGACATCATGCTGGCGTCGCTCGTTTGGCAGCTCACGACGAGGACTCCCTCGCCGTCGCCGGCCCGCTTGAAGTCGAGCTCGTCTGCCTCAGGGTCGATGCGCCGTATGAACTCGAGCAATGCCTCGAGCTGGGTCACATCAGCGACATAGACCTCGAGGCGGCTCAGGACCTTGGCTTTGCGACGTGCGATGGCGCCATCGATCACGCGCAGGCCGTACAGCGTGGCAATGGTCACCGCCGTGCCGATGCCGGCCAGCCAGTAGCTCCCGGACCCGGCGGCAATGCCGATCGACGCAACGACCCACAGTCCGGCAGCGGTAGTAAGGCCACTCACGATCGCGCCTTCGCGGAAGATGGCCCCTG
>JAZFSG010000076.1:0-7850 GCA_036446035.1 Acidimicrobiia bacterium
AACTCTGGCAACGGCAGAGCGTCGAACCCGAGAGGAGCGGACTCGGCGGCCCGCGCCAACTCAATCTGCGCGTTGAGCTCGCGTCTATCTTCGAGGCGGCTCAATTGCCAGAAGCCGGCGGCGGCGAAGCCAACGGCAGCCGCCACTACGACTACGCAGCCGGCTGCCCATCGAGGTTGCCTCAACAGTGAGAGCATTTCCTTCAACCGGCGAACGCGATTCCGCCCGTCCTGCGCGGGTCGGCGCTGGCGACTAGGCCACCAACTTGATCCCAGGCAGCAGCCTGCACTCCACCGAAGTACATCGAGGGTCCCGAGAACGGACGCAACGACAGGCCCTCGATGGCGCTCGTGTCGATGCCAGGCTCGTAGGCAAGAGCCCGCTCACCCTCGAACGTCTCAACATGGATCCTCGGGTGCGCCACTGCAGCGTCGAGGGGCATACCCAAGCGCAGGTAGTTGAAGACGGTCTCTGAAACGGCGCTCGTGATGCGGTCGGCACCGGGCGATCCGACGGCGACAACCGACCCGTCCGGATGCCTGGCTATCGACGGCGCCATGTTGGAAGAGAGCCGGGTACCGGGAGCCAACGTGTGCAGCCCGGCCCGATTCAGCTCGACCTCGCCGAGCGAGTTGTTGAGCATGATCCCGGTGCCGGGAATCATGGCTCCTGAGCCATAGCCGGCGGACGAGGTGATGGCACAGGCCAATCCGTCGGTGTCCACTGCCGACACATGAACGGTCGACGGGGAGGTGATCACCGACGAAGGGTCACCGCCGGCAGAACCGGCCATCAGGCTGGCGATCTCTCTCACGATGTCGGAGGCCTGATCCAGCCTGTCGCGGCGAAACCCCAGCACAACGTCTAACGCCTCGGCGATGCGCCTGACTCCGGTCGCGTCCCAGGAGTCGACATCGCGAATGAGTTGCAGGACCGCCGCCACCGTCGCCCCGCCGATCGCGGGAGCCGGGTTGGTGGCGAACCCCCACTCCCCCATCGGCACCCGCAAAGGTTCTCTCACGACCGCCCGATATTCGCTGAGGTCGTCGACGCCGACGAGTCCGCCATTGGAGCTGATCGCTTCCGCCATGGCGTAGCCAATGTCCCCGGTGTAGAAACTGTCCGGTCCGTTGACGGCGATATGGCGAAGACTGTCTGCCATGCCATCGATGTGAACGATCTCGCCCTCTCTCAGGTACGAGCCGTCTGCATGATGAAGGGCCTTGCTGGTCTCGGGGTGCCAGCCGTATATCACGTCGTGGGAGTAGGTCATGTACTCGGCAGCTGCCCCCGACAGAGGGAACCCTTGTTCTGCCAGATAAACCGTTGGCTCTACGAGCTCTGCCCAGTCGACGGTGCCAAAGAGTCGCGAGGCCTCGCCGAAGCCCCTGACGGAACCCGGCGTGGCGATGGATCCGTACCCCACGATGGAGGTCATCCCACCGCCGTAGGCCATCTCGATCTCCTGGGCACCGGAGCCGAATCGGTCCGGCGGCGCCGAGCGACCAGGCATCTCGGCATAGGCATCGAGAACCACGGGGTCGCCATCGGCAGGCCATACCGTGATGAACGAGCCTGCACCCAACGAGATGACTCCAGGATCAGTGGACATGGAGGCGATCGAGCCGGCGATGGCGGCGTCCACAGCATTGCCTCCGTTGGCAGCGGCGGACGCGCCGGCGTCGGCGGCGATCTGGGATCCGGCAGCGATGGCGACTCGTGCCATTAGCTGCACAGGCTAGTGAGCGACCGTGGACTCCTCCTGGGGATGGAGACACACCTCGTCGGCGACGATCTCGAGTCGAGAGCGCCTGCCATCGGACCCGCTCCAGAAGCGTCGTTGCGCGGTCCCTGCGACCCACAGTGGGGTTCCCGGTGCGATGTCTTCCACCACCAATTCCGGCGGCGGGTCCCACAAGGTCACGGGTAGTACGTCAACTCGGCGCCGGGGCTCTTCTGTCCGACATGTGACGAGATAGCGAACAAGCTTCGAGCCGCCGTCGAATGTTCGAAGCTCAGGTGGAGCGGCCAACCGGCCGCTGAGGACCACGAGATTGAGGTCCATAGATGCTCCTTGGTGAGGTGTAGGCAACGTATGGCACTGGTGTGACATGCGGCCGGCGTCCCGGCTAACTATCGACCACCACCTGATGGAGGTCCTTGCGGTGGATGTCTGGAACGACGCAGTCAGGCGACGGGTAGCCGATGGGGAATAGCACGAACGGACGCTCGTTCTCTGGGCGTTCCAGGAGTTTGGAGAGAAACCTCATCGGGCTTGGGGTGTGGGTCAGCGTTGCCAGCCCCATGTTGTGCAGAGCCGCGATGAACAAGCCGCAGGCCATGCCGACGCTCTCCTTGACGTAGTAGTTGTGCTGCTTGTCGCCATCGGTGCCGATGCCAAATCGCTGTTCGAACACCACCACCAGCCAAGGTGCGGTCTCCAGGAACGGCTTGCGCCAATCGGTGCCGAGTGGGGCGAGCGCTTCCAGCCAGTCATCGGGCAGGCGGCCCCCCTCGTAATTCTCCTTCTCCTCGGCCTCGGCGGCCTCACGGATCTTGGCTTTGATCTCGGAGTCGCCGACGACGACGAACGTCCATGGTTGCCTGTGTGCACCGCTCGGTGCCGATGATGCTGTAGCTATGGCGAGATCGATGAGCTGGCGTGGCACGGCATCTCCGCTGAAGTCACGAACGCTGCGTCGCCCCTCCATCAGACGATGGAACGCCGAGGCTCGCTCTCGCATCTCAGACGGCGTTCGTCGCAGTGGTCGGTAAGGGATGGTGGGATAGTCCATGTGTCCTCCTGAGATGGCGACGAGCCTATCTAGGCTCGTCGCATGGAGCTGAAGACGACCGATCTCGGTGACGGGCTGTACCAGATCGACGCCGGGATGCAGGGGCAGCCCGAGCGCCTCGCCTGCTACCTCTTCGACGGGCCCGAACGCGTTCTGGTCGAGTGCGGACCATCGGTGACGATGCACCACCTGCTGGACGGGCTCGCTGACCTGGGTGTGGATGACCTTGCGACCATCGTCGTCACCCACATCCACCTCGACCACGCAGGGGCAGCAGGCCAAATGGCCCAACGCTTCCCGGAGGCAAAGATCGGCGTCCACTCCGCAGGGGCTCGCCATCTGGCCGACCCAACACGACTGTGGAACTCGGCGACCCGCATCTGGGGCGAAAAGGGAATGCGGACCCTGTGGGGACCAATGGAACCGGTTGCCGAAGAGCGGCTCCTGATCATTGACGATGACTCTCGGGTCGCTCTCGGGGCCGGCCGCTTTCTTGATGTGCTGTACACGCCCGGTCACGCCAAGCATCACATCGTCTTCTACGACCAGGTCTCTGGAGGCTGCTTCGTCGGCGATGCAGTCGGTATCGCCTTCCCCCACGGCCACCTCACCCAGCCGGTGACTCCCCCACCCGACTTCGATCCCGTCCTCGTCGTCGGCCAACTACACCGGTTGGCGAAGCTCGAGCCATCATTCCTGGGTTTCGCTCACTTTGGCCGTGACCCAGACGTCATGGCCCGGCTGGCGGAAGCAGAAGAACGCATCGACGCCTGGGTCTCCAAAGTGGAAAGTCTCGACCCCGATGAATCCGCGATCAACGTGTTCCGCGACTGGGTGCTCGACGGCTACCGCTCCCAGGGTTACGACGAAGGCGTGATCGCCACCTATGACGCCAACACCTTCTGGCCCATGCAGGTTGCCGGCATCCGGCGGTGGCTCGACATCACTGGAGCCTCCTAGCTACCGAGCGAGCGTCTGCTACGGTCCGTTGCCATGAGCACCTTGAGGATTCGGCTCCTCGGCGGCTTCTCCCTCGAGCACGAGGGTGTTGTCCTGCCGCCCCTGGCCACCCGAGCGGCCCGGTCCTTGCTTGCTCTCTTGGTCATTCAGCGAGATCTGCCGCATTCGCGCGATCTGCTGGCGGGGACTTTCTGGCCAGACCTACCAGAAGCGAGGGCTCGGCGGCGACTAAGCCATGCGCTGTGGCAGCTACAGCAACTGCTCAAGGAGATTCATGGGCCTGCCCCGTTCGTAGTGGTCGAGGCCGATACCGTCGAATTCAATTCCGATGCCGACTTCTGGCTGGATGTGGACGAGTTCGAGCGCCTCGGCAAGGGATCTCTCTCGGAGATAGAGCAGGCGATCGAGCTCTATCGGGGCGATCTCCTGGCGGGCTTGTACGACGACTGGACACTCCTCGATCGGCAGGAACTGCGGCGCCAATACGCCGACCTACTGCGCCGCGCCACTGACGGATACAAGAGTCGTGGAGAGATCAAAAAGGCTCTGAGCTTCGCCCGACGTCTGGTGGCACACAATCCTCTCGCCGAGGAAGCACAACGAGACGTGATGCGTCTGAGTTTCCTTCTCGGGGACTTCAACGACGCCATCCAGCAATACGAGTTCTGCGCGTCGATACTCGAGGAGGAGCTGGGAGCTCGTCCGGCAGCAGAGACGGAAGCTCTGTACGCGATGATCGTGACGCAGCGGACCAAGGGAGATCGACCCTTCGTGCCGGATCCGCGTTCTCCCCTCTTCGCGCCTGGTGATGTGCCGATGGTTGGCCGGATTGACGAACGAGGGGCCGTACTCGAAAGGATGGCAGGTGCATTCGCGGGGCGAGGCGGCGTGGCGCTGGTGGAGGGGTCACCCGGAGTCGGCGTTAGTCGGTTCCTGGCAGGCCTGGCAGAGGATGCCCATTGGAGAGGACTCGGGGTGCTCCAGGCGACCGCTCGGAGCACCGGAACGCCGTATGAGCTCTGCAGGTCAGCCCTAGGCGAGGCGCTCTCGGCATTGCGCATTGAGCAGCTGTCCACGATGGTGAGCCCCGTGTGGCTGAACACGGCGTCCGCGATCTTCGCCTCCCTGGCACCACAGGGCAGCGTCCCGGAACGGCTCAACCCCGAGGATGAGGGCGGTCGCATGGCGCAGGCCCTCACTGAGCTAATCCTGGGGTTTGGCACGATCAGCCCTCACGTTGTGATCATGGACGACGTCCATCTCGCTGACCCAGAGACTCTGGCATTCCTGCGCCAGGCTGCACGACGGTTGCACTCGAGCAATGTGTTGGTCATCTTGGGCTATCACTCCGCCGAGGCACGGCTGTCCGAGCCGGTCTGGGAAGCCCTGCAGGACATCGATGCTCAGCGCGGTACGGAACGGCTCACACTCAACGACCTCGATCGAGTCGAAACCGCAGAGCTGGCACGGCTGGCCTCGGCTGGTCCGATCGATGACGCCCTATTGGATGCTTTGTTCGTTGAGACTGGTGGCAACCCGCTATTGGTTCTCGAGGGCCTACGCGACGCCGCGCGTAGGGACGACTCTGCTGCGGCGCCGACCCTCACGGACGTTGCGTCGGACCTCCTCAAGCGACGCCTGCGCTCGGCTCCGCCACTGACCCTGCGCACGCTGCAGGGAGCAGCAATCTATGGCGGTCCCATCTCTTCCGCGGGCATCGCCAGGGTGACCGGGTTGTCCAGGCATGACGTCCTTGCCGGGGTTGGCGACGGGATCCGCAAGGCCTTCTTGATCGATCTGGGAAGCGAGGTTGAGTTCGCTCATGCCCAGCTGCGAACAGCGACTCGCTCCACCATCGACAGCACCGATCTCGCTCCTATGCACGCTGCGGCTGCGTCATGGCTCGAGTCAAGCAAACCCGAGAGGCACGAAGAGTTGGCACACCATCTCCTGGCATCGGGCGCACCGGAGCGAGCTGTTGCCCCGTTCCGCGACGCCGCCAGACAGGCAGCCCAGCTCTTCGCCCTCGACACGGCATCCAAGCACCTCAAGAGCGCCATCGCCGCAGCCCACGACGCCATGATTCTCGATGCCGACGTGGTGGAGATGCTCCTTGATCTCGAGGTTCTGGCGGATCAACAGGGGCATCGCGAGGAGCAAGCCGGGATTCTCGAACGCCTCCTGGCGATGGATGTGGGCCCTGAAACGAGACTCGAGGCGATGCGACGACGTGTCGTCCTCCTTGGGAACACCAACCGCTACGACGAGGCCGACGCTGTGGCCGTGGCTGCTCTGGCGTTCGGTAGGGAAGCCGGACTGCCCACCACAAGCGTGTTGGCCGCACGAGGTCTGGCTCTGTCGTGGTCGGGTCGACCTGGAGACGCCCTGCCGCACCTCAGGAGAGTCGCCGGAGAGTCGGACCTCGACGCCGCGTCGGAGGCAGAGACCAGATACGCCCTCGGCATGGCGCTGAGCTCGTTGGACGATCTCTCTGCCAACGAAGAGCTCGAGAGATCACTCCAGCTCTTCGAGGAAGCGGGCCAGCCACGTCGCGTCGCCGACGTTATGGGGTTGATGGCAACGAACGACGGTTCCCGAGGGGAGGTCGCTGTCGCCGAGGCCAGGTTCCGTCAGGCCTTTGATATCTGTCGGCGAATCGGTTTCACGCTGGGTGCGGGGCTCCATCTCACCAATCTGGCCTCGTTGCACTACCTCGAAGGGCGGCCAGCTGAGGCATTGCGAGGCTTCGATGCCGCCCTCGAGTTGCTGTCGATCGTCCCCAACAACCGCCATGAGGCCATGACACTCAACAACACGGCGTTCGTCCGCCACAGGATTGTTGGCGATGACGCTGGAGCGAGGGAAGCAGCTCGACGCGCCCTCGACTATTACCGGTCCGTCGACAACTCGCGAGGCGCCGCTCAGGCCTGCGCCATTCTCGCGAGCATCGAGGCGCGCCGCGACTCAGAGGCTGCGCTCCAACTGTTCGCCGAAGAGTTCGACGACGTCGAGGCCTATGGACCGTGGACCGCGGCGCATCTTCGATTGCGACAGGCTGAGGTGCACCTCGCCTCCGGAAGGCTTGACTCCGCTCGCCACTATTGCGATGAGGCCAGGCTGTGGACGGAACACGGGGATCTCAGCGACATTCTTTCTTCGGTTGAGAGGGTCTCGGCAAGCATCGCCCTGGCCGCCGGGGATCGAGATGAAGCACTCTTAGCAGCACGACGTTCGATCGATCTGCTGGGACGCGGAGTTCCGCAGCCCTACTTGCACCACTTCGGCCTCTATCTAGCGGCAAGGGAGCACGCTGAGCGTGAAGCCGCCCTCTACGAGGCGTACTCGGGCCTGAGGACGACGCTGGCCGGGTTCTCCCCCGCCGAGCAAGAGCAAGCAGCGGCGGTGCCAGTGCATGCGGCCATCATCGAGGCTTGGGCTGCTCGCCACCCGATCACCCGAACCATCGTGCTTAAGGAAGCACCCAGACCCGGCACCGTCGAAGCAACACTGACGGTGGAGGAGCCAGAAGATCGGGCAATCGCTGGAAAGCGTCCGCGCCGCCTTCACCGAATCAAGCGCATCCTCGATGAAGCCTCCGGTCAGAGCATCGCTCTCTCTTCGCAGGATTTGGCAGCGCTGCTGGGTGTGTCACCGGCGACTATCCGACGTGACCTAGCGACAATTGCCACCGATCGCAGCTGACACGCCCACAGTCGGTGTCTTCTGGCCGAGGAATGAGCGCGCCGACCCCTGCCAGGCCCTTCCAAATCGAGACATCTCCGAGATAGCGCTGGCGCACTCTTACGTGGAAGCGGTATCGAACCCAAGGAGGGACCATGTTCCGACGAGCGATGACAATCCTGACCTCAGTGAGCATCCTGTTGCTGGTAACGGTGGCGCCGGCGCTGGCCGACATCGGATGGGCACGGTAGTTAGCTACCGCCAGGGACATCTCGATGCCAACGATCAACGATGTCGCTACCAAAGCCGGGGTCAGCCCAGCAACTGTGTCGCGGGTACTCAGTGGAAAGCCCCAGGTAGCCGCCAGCACCCGTGTCCGCGTGCTGGCGGCCGCGGATGAACTCGGATACTCCC
>JAZFSG010000077.1:0-14273 GCA_036446035.1 Acidimicrobiia bacterium
CGAGGGAGAAGACCAGGGTCTGGGCCGGCAGGTCGGGATCGGTGGCAGAGGCGTCGAAGCCGATGGGAGAGCCTTCGGGGCCGGACTGGTTGCCAATGGCGCCAAGTACCGGGTCCTGGTTGGTCTCGGTAGCTGAGACGGTGATGGTCTCGGTGTCGGTGGCGACGGGGGCCCCGTTGTCGGTCACCACCACCACAAAGGTGTGGCTGTCGCCGCCTTGGGACTCAGATGGCGTCCAGCTGAAGACCCCGGTGGTGGCGTTCCAGGCGTAGGTCGGGGGCAGCGAGTGGCCGGGGGCACTGCCGTCGAGGGAGAAGACCAGGGTCTGGGCCGGCAGGTCGGGATCGGTGGCAGAGGCGTCGAAGCCGATGGGAGAGCCTTCGGGGCCGGACTGGTTGCCAATGGGGTCGAGGGTGGGCGGCAAGTTACCAACCACTGTGCTGCAGGCCACCGCTGAGTAGACCGGGAAGTTATCCATGGGCCGGGATGGCTCTGCGCCGAAGAGCTCGAACAAGGTTCCGCCGCCCGATATCCCCCATAGGTTCCCGGCGGCGTCATGGCTGAGGTCCGCAACCTCAGACGAATCGACCCCCGTGACGGCGGCGCCGTCCGCCTTATTGACCTCATGCAGCTTCCACTGGCTGATGCCGTCATAGCCCACCGCCCTCATCTGGCCACCAGCGTCTATGGCCAGACCATAGAAGTCCTCCTGAACCACTTCGTCGGAGACGATCTCGACGTAGCCGATCCCCGGTCCAAAAGCGTCGTCGACGGTGTTGCCGGTGTCGGGGTCGATTTGGAAGAGCAGATCACCTGCGCCCGAGTACCGGGCGACACCAAACAGCGTTCCGCTCGTGGGATCGAAAGCCACACCGCTGACGTCGTCCAGATTCTGGGGGCCCAGGGCACCGGTCTGGGATGCGATCCCGCCGGAAAGAGGCGTGAAGTCTCCCGTCCCGGTATTGACGGTCCCAAGTTTGGGCGACTCGACCGCGAAGAGGACGCCGGTTCCGGGCTGCACGACTGCAGGCCCCACATGGCTGTTGCTGGACCACCCGATGGTCGCCTCGTTCGTGACCGGGTCGGTGTCGCTCAGGTCTGTGACGCTGAGATGATGAAACAAAGGCTCCCCAACCAGAAAGCAACTTCCACTGGCGGCGAGGACCCGCCCTCCGAACGAGGTGGCCAGCAAAGAGCCGATCAGCGCTGCGACGATAACGAGGGTCGAGAAACGCCTCACGGCGCCCCGATGCCTGGCCACCCCTCCTCGAGTGGCTGGGACGCCGCGATCTGGTGGCCGAAGACGCCGTCGGGCTCGTGAGTGCCGGCCCCAGCCATGTCGTCGAGAGACGCAGCGGGCTCCTCGCGGCTTGGCAGTGTGACTATGAAGCAGCTCCAGCCGTCCTGGCGCTCGTAGCGGACCGAGCCGCTCATGCCCTCCGCAAGGATCTTCACGACCGCCAGACCCATGCCAACTGACCCCATAGTCACTGGATCCTCTCCCTCGTGGACATAGCGAGTGAATAGTCGTACAGCTTTGTCGGCGGGAACGCCGTCGCCGTCGTCGGCCACGACGAGCTCGACCACATCGCCAACCTCCTGGCTGGTCACGCGAACTCGATCTCCGCCGTGCCTATCAGCGTTGGACAGCAGGTTTCTCATGATCTGGCGTACCCGCATGTGGTCGGCCCAGACCCTCGTAGCGCCTAGCTCTGAATCGACGAGTAGACCGGTGCGCTCCATACCGGTGGTGTTGACCTCCAGCTCGGCCACCAGATCGACCTCGGCGATTTGGAAGGCGATCGCTCCGGCCTCCGAGCGAGCGGTCGTCAGCAGATCCTCGACCATGCGGTGGAGCTCGGCCGATTCCGTGTTGATCAGTGTCAGCAGGTCGGCGGCGTACTCCGAATCGACCAGTCCCTGCTCCAAGAGGATCTCAGAGAAGCCATAGATGGTGGTCAATGGCGTGCGCAGCTCGTGTGAGATGCTCGCCACGAACTCATCCTTGGCGACCACAATCTCGTGCTCGGCTTCGAGGCGGGCGTCAAGCTGGGCCTCGGCTACCGACAACTGGCCCTTGGCGATGCGGCGGTATATCAGGATGGCTATGCCGGGCACGAAGACCGCCACGAGGAAAGCGGGGAAGCTTCCGAGCTTCGAGAGGAAGCCGGAGGTGGACTCGACGCTGCGGGCAGCAGACTGTTTGTGATCGGCAGCGACATCGCGCAAGTCCTCGAATGCGCCCAAGGCATCGCCCGAGAGAAGTTCGGCAGCCCGGGCGACGTCGCCGCTCCCCACCATCGATGCCACGGTGGCCCCTGACGCCAACGCCGCCATCGCCGCCGCTTCGATCTCTGAGTCGTCGTTTCCGAGCGAGGTCCCCAGGGCGTCGGTGCGGCTCGATAGATCGGAAAGTACCCGGCGCGCTTCGGCGAGGGCTGCCGATGCCGTGCCCTCATCTGCTACGCCCAGCTGTAGGTCCTCGGCAAGAAGGAGAGCTTGGCTGAGAGAGCTCAGTGCCAGAGCGTTGGCGCCCAGTACCGACTCGCTGAGATCGAGGACGCGGGCATTCTCTGTGACACGCCGGGCAGCGAAGGAATTGGAGAAGATCAGGGCCGTCACAACGAGGGTCGCCAGAACGACGCCAGCCACTCCCTTGGTCGCGCGGCGAAGGGAGATCTCCTTGGGGACGGTGGTCTCTTGGTTGGTCATCAGATGTCTGACTAGGTATCGGCGCTTCGGCGACTCCATTGACCTGCTTGTTGCTCCTGCATCGACAAATACCGGCTGCAACCGCCTCCTCAAGCACTACCAGAACCGTCCGATAACCCGTTGAAGACCACAGTCGCAACAACTCCGAGGCCCAAAGATGGTCGCCGCCCCAATCCCCATGAACGAAGTCACCCGGCTCCAGGAGCTGCTGGATTTCGACATCCTCGACACCCTCCCCGAGCAGGCCTACGACGACATCACTTTCCTAGCGTCGAAGATCTGTGACGCTCCCATCGCCCTGGTCAGCCTCATCGACGGCGAGCGCCAGTGGTTCAAATCACGCATCGGGCTCGAGGCCCCCGAGACCCCGCGCGACTTGGCATTCGGCGCCCATGCCATCCTCAAGCCGACCGAGCTCTTCGTCATCTCCGATGCACTCGAAGACGAGAGGTTCGCCGAGAACCCGCTGGTAACCGACGACCCCGCCATCCGCTTCTACGCCGGGGCCCCCCTGGTCACCGCCAGCGGCAACGCCCTCGGCACTCTGTGTGTCATCGACACTGAGCCGCGCCAGCTCACCGCCGAACAGACCAAGTCGCTCGAGGCTCTTTCCCGCCAGGTGATGGCGCAGCTCGAGCTGCGGACAACCGTCGCCCAGCTCAACGCCAAGGCGGCCGAACAACGCGAGTACGAGACACAGCTAGAGGACTATCAGCGCAAGCTCGACGACAATCTCTCCGTCATCGGTCACCTAAGCCTGACGGACCCGCTCACCGGCCTTCACAATCGCCGCGGATTGATGGACAGGCTTGAGGAGGAGTGCTCGCGAGTAGTCCGCTACGGCGAGGAACTGTCGTTCGCCATCATCGACATCGATGGGTTCAAGCCGCTCAACGACGAGAACGGCCATCCCGCCGGCGACAAGGTTCTGAGCACAGTGTCCCGTTTAATCGAGGAGCAGAGCCGGGCCCCCGACTTCATCGCCCGCTACGGCGGCGATGAGTTCGCCGTCATCTTCTGCAACACCGGCACCGAAGGCGCCCAGGTGCTGGCGGAACGCATCCGACGTGCGGTCGAGCAGACGGATTGGGACCACGATCCGGTGACCGTCAGCATCGGACTGGCTACTGCCGGGCCGGCAACACCCACCCCAACGACTCTCATTGAGGATGCCGACCGCGCCCTCCTCGAAGCCAAGGCGGCCGGCCGCAACCGCGTGGCGCGCGCCGACAGCGCTTAGCCCTCCTAGCCCCCGTCGGCGGTGACGACGTTTGCAACTTCCGTCAACGCCAACCCGAAGGCGTCGCGGCGTCGCTACTGCGTTGGATGAACCGTGCCCGCTTCCCGCAGGCCCACCAGGGCAATTGGGCCCTCAATTGGGCCTTACGGCACTAGGCGCCCTCCGGCGACAGCCCCCAAAGTCAACACCTGGGACAACTGGGGAGGAATCCATGGTCAAAGCGCCAGGACGTTTTGCGCTTGAGGACCCGCTCACACCGCTGGCTGTTGGCTCAATGATCGAGCTGCGCGACGTCGAGAAGACCTATCAGAGCGGGCGCCTCGAGTACCGGGCTCTGCAGTGCATTGATCTCACCATCGACAGAGGCGATTTCACCGCGATCGTCGGACCATCCGGAAGCGGTAAATCCACCATCCTCAACATCATCACCGGTATCGATCGGCCCACGGCCGGCACTGTGACTGTTGGCGGAGAGCGCATCGACGAGATGAGCGAGGAGGAGTTGGCCATCTGGCGAGGAGAGAACGTTGGCATCGTGTTCCAGTTCTTCCAGTTGCTCCCGACGCTCACCGCGCTCGAGAACGCCATGCTCCCCCTCGATTTCGCTAAGGACAGCACTGACAACGCCATCGATCGCGCAACCCACAACCTGGAGCGGGTGGGGCTCGGCGACAAGGGCGACCACTTGCCGATGGAGCTCTCGGGGGGCGAACAGCAGCGGGTTGCCATTGCCAGGGCACTGGCTCGAGATCCGGCGATCCTCATCGCCGACGAGCCGACAGGCAATCTCGACACCGATACGGCACAGCACGTGCTCGACCTGCTGTCCGGGCTCAACCGAGAAGGCACCACCGTCCTCTACGTCACTCACGACACCGATCTCGCCTCGCATGCTCATAGGACCGTGACGGTGCGCGACGGACGGGTCGTCGAGTCGGGCTGACGCGATGGCGACAACACTGACTCGCAAGGCGTGGCGAGAGCTAAGCCGACGCAAGGCCAGAGCCTTCTTCACGATCGCGACCATCGCCGCCTCCGTCACCGGCCTGTGGATGTTCGCTGTTCCCTCGCTAATCGACGACGCCATGAACGAGCGGGTGGAGAGCGACCTGCTGTGGGACCTGCGGCTCAGCCCCAACGGAGTCGTCCTCTCGGACGCCGATATCAACGCCATCCGCGACCTTCCCAATATCGCAGGCGTTGAGGCGCGCGTCCTGACCAACACCACCGTTTGGTACGGAGGCGGCCAGAGTCAGGCGCTGCTCGTCGCCGTCGACGACTTCTCGAATCAAGAGGTCAACGCCGTGCAGCTACTCGAGGGTGACTTCCCCGGCCCGGGACAGGTGCTGGCAGACCCCCAGAACTCTCGCAGCGGCCGCCTCGGTGCCGGCATCGGCGACGACTTGTCGTTCGGTGGGTCTCCTGTGGTCGTCTCCGGTATCGGCACCACGCTGGAGTGGAGCGCCACGGTCGACGACGCCGATCCCGTCTTCTATCTCGATCTAGGGCGCCTCCAAGCTGCCATCAAGTACCCAGGAATCAGCTGGATCGACCTGCGGGTTGACGACAACTCTCCAGCCGCGCTGGCCGCAGCGGGAGACACGGTCCGCGAGCACCTGGCGGGCGTCGACCCGGAGATCACCTATTGGGAGCCCCTGCGCAGTCGCGCCGCCGGCGACTGGCCAGAGAAGGATCAGGTCGGCAACATCGTTCAGTTGATGTACATCATCGCCGCCCTCGGCCTCATCTCCGCTTTGCTGATGGTCTACACCACCATGAACACTGTCGTTCGCGAGCAGACCCGGGAGATCGGCATCATCAAGGCCGTCGGCGGGCCCCGCCGCGCCATCGTCCGCTCCTACCTGTTGACCGCAGCCCTCCTCGGCGCCATCGGAACGGCCCTTGGAGTAGCCGCAGGAATCTTCCTGTCGAACCTCCTGGTCGGCTTCACCGGTCGCCAGTTCTCCGGCATCGAACCAGGGTTCGGCATACCGCCATGGGTGCTGGCAATGAGCATTGTCGTTGGCCTCGGCGCCACGGTGGGGGCTGCCCTGCCGGCGATCCTGCGGGCGACGCGGGTGCCGGTGCGCGAAGCCCTCGTCGATCACGGCGTCGCCGACAGCTTCGGCTCCTCCACCGTAGACGAGGCCTTGCGACGCACCCGGTTCCTATCGCGGCCCGCTCGGCTCGGACTGCGCAACGCCGCCCGCCGCAAGGCTCGCACCCTCACTACCGCGCTCCAGATCGGGTTCGCCGTTGGCACCTTTCTCGGATTCCTCGCCATGGGGATCGCGGTCATAGACCTCTCCGACCAGACCTACGACGGCGAGGGTGGCGACATCGAAGTCAGCTTGAATGCCGATGCCGGGAACACCATCGCCAGCGTGCCCGGAGTCGCCGCGACAACCCCTGTCGTCTACTCCAATGCGGGCGTCGCCGGCGACAGCTACGCACTGCACGGCCAGACCAACGATGCGGCTGCATTCCATCCAGATCTGCTCGACGGCCGGTGGTTCACTCCCAGCGAAGAGTCGCAGGCACAGCTGGTGGCGGTCGCAGGCCCCGCTCTAGCCAGGATCGCAGGCATCGGCGTCGGCGACACCATCCAGGTCGAGACCTCCCTCACCGAGGTCTCAGTGAAGGTGGTAGGCGTTGACTCACTGATGATCAACGACGGCAAGACCCTCTTCATGCCACTGTCAACGACGCTTCAACTGACTGACAAAGAGGTCCCTCAGTCCTACTTCGTGGCCACCACCCAAAGCGACGAAGCCTTCGTCGATGCCACGACCATCTCCATTCAGCGAGCACTGGCAAGAGACAAGATCCCGGCCATCGTCGAGGCTCGCTACATCGACCGGCAGGCCAACCAATCCCAGAACCGCCTGATCATCGCCATTCTCATGATCCTCGGCCTTCCCGTGATCGCCATCGGGATGATCGGGCTGGTGAACACCATGACCATGAACATCTTCGAGCGGACTCGCGAGATCGGCATCCTTCGCTCCATCGGGGCTAGGGCCCGCCACATTCGTCGCATGATCCGCACCGAGGCTCTGGTGGTCTCGGCCCTTGGCTGGTTGGCAGCGATACCGCTCGGCTACCTGATAGCCACCATTCTCATCAAGATGCTCAGCAACTCATTCGACGTCACCTTTGCCGTCCGCTTCCCGTTGTGGCCGCTCCCCCTGGCCCTCATCGCCACCTTGCTGATAGCGGCGGTCGTCGTTCTGCTGCCGGTACGCCGCGCCGTGAGACTACGACCGGGCGTCGCGCTCAGATACGAGTAGGTACGAGAGCAAAACGCAGAATGACCCGCTCGAGGCGGGCCATTCATGCTGTTCGACGGTCGTCTAGGCCTGGATCGCTTCTACTTCCTCGTAGATCTCGATACGGGGCTCGCCGATAACGCCGGCCTCTCCCATGGCATCCTTGAGCTTGGGATCAGCCAGGAATCCGTTGAGGGTGTCCAGTGAGTCGAATCCCGCGACGACGGTGACCAGGTTGCCGTCATCAACGCTGCGGTTGACGCGAGCGAACTTGGCACCGTCGGTGGTCGGTGGGAACTGGTCGTATACCGCCTTCCACTTGTCGTAGTCGGCTACGGCGTGGTTGATGGCTAGCACGTGCATAGGTCTCCTTTTGTGGGCGTCAGCTCCCCTGAGCTGTTATGCGGAACCTAGTCTTCTCAGAGAATTATCGATCGACACCCCCTCTCTGTAGGCTCGGTCGCTCGCAAGGGAGCTCCATGAAGCGCATCGCCATACGAATCGCCATCAACGCTCTTGCCCTGTGGGTCGCGGCCGGGCTGATCGGCGGCATCACGTTGGAGGAAGGCTTCTGGAAACTGGTGCTGGCGGCCGCCGTGTTTGGCATCGTCAACGCCTTCCTCAAGCCCATCCTCATTCTGTTTTCCTTGCCGGCGGTGATTCTCACCGTGGGCCTCGCCCTCATCATCATCAACGCCGTGCTCTTGGTCATCACCGACGCCCTCACCGATGCGCTGGAGATCGAGAACTTCGGGTCGGCTGTGCTCGGCGCCCTCGTGATCAGCGCCGTTAGCTGGGCCGCGGGGCGACTGCTTCCGGACAAGAACCGGAACAACAGAAGCCGCGGCGGTCGCCGCAGCCAGAGCTACCGCTAGAAGAGCGGCTCTCGGCGCCGGGCCAGCCGGGCCCTGACCGGAGGGCTCTCTAGGAGGATCTATTGCTCTAGCGATTCGTCGGCGAATCCGACATGACCCTCGAAGAGTTCCAAGCAACGCGCTAGCACTACCTCAGGCTGAGGGGGCGGACATGCTGGTCCGCCCCCTTGCCGCGTCCAAACAGGGTCTTTCAACCCTTGGTGGCAGCCGAATCTTCGCCGACCATCGAACCATGGCCAAGGAACCACCCCGACTAAGAGCGGGACGACCACCGTGGGAGCCACTGAACGGGATCCGCGTCGGCGGCTTCGCCGGAATGTTGCTGGGAGCCCTGCTGGGCGCAGTCACCAATACTGCGCTCTTGTGGTTCCTAGTCGCCGGAGCTGTCATCGGAGCGGCAGCCGGCTACTTCGTGGCTTCGCGAGGAATGAAGGCATAACCGTCTGGGCGGCCGAGAACGGCGATGGGATCACTCCGGAGGTCCATGCCGGGTGGACGCGACGGGGCGCCGACCCGTTCTCCCCGCAGCCGCGTCCTGAGCCACTTGTCCCTAGCCTTCCCCGGTGCTGATCCCCCGCGCCCGAGCCACGATTAACGCGATGGTGCTGCTGATGCTCGCCACGGCATGCGGCTCGGCCTCGACTGCCACCACCAGCTCAACTTCCCCTGCTGCCACGGCCACTTCCTCGACCGCCGCTGTCACAACGGTCAGCACGACTACAACCGTCGTCACCACAACATCGACCTCGCTAGTCCCAGTCGAGATGGCGCTTCCTGCCCACCCACAGCCCGATCCGGCTCCGCCTGCGCCGGCGCTGCCGGACGGGTCAACCGGAGTTGCGGTCGCCGCCGGCGGCGGGGCGGATGTCGCCACCGACCCCAACGCAGAGCCTTTCGTCAGGGCACATGAGGGACTGGTGTTCCCCGTCATCGCCCGGCAAGGAGGCTGGCTCCAGATAAGGCACCAATGCGAGGGCTCGGCGTGGATCGACGGGTCCCAGGTTGCCTTCACACCGCGTCTCTTCGACGGCGATTTCGCAGGTGTCGGCTTGGATATGTCCGACGCCATAGTGGTGCTCGACCCCGGACACGGCGGTCCCAACACCGGAGCCGTCGGGCCCCTGGGCACGCTCGAGAAGGACCTCAATCTCGACATCGCCCGCCGGACACGCGACCTGCTGGCTGCACCCCACGATGTCGATTGGGACAATGGCGTCATCAGCATCGGCACGTCCATCCCGCCCGCAGGCGCGGTGTGGCTGACCCGCACCGAAGGCCCCGCTGGTGCCGACATCGAGGCCGGCCTGGTGTTCCGAGCAACGCTCGCCAACGAAGCCAGAGCCAACGCTCTGGTGTCGATCCATAACAACGCCTCCCCCGACGGGCCAACCGACGTGACCGGGGCCGAGACCTACTACCGCGTCGAGGATCCCGAATCGAAGAGGTTGGCCGGCCTGGTCATAGAGGAGCTGCGCCGCAGCTTCGCGCCGTTCGACGCGGAGTGGGACAGCGCCCTGGACGCCGGCGCCAAGTATCGGGTGCGCTCCGACGGGGTCACCGATCTCTACGGAGTCCTCAAGAACGCCACCGTCCCCGCGGTGCTCGTGGAGGGCGCCTATCTCTCCAACATGGCCGAGGAGATGCTGCTCCTGACCCCCGAGTTCCGTCAGGCCTACGCGGCTGGCCTCTACCGAGCCTTGGTCAGGTTCCTCACCACCGATGATCCCGGCTCGGGCTTCGTCGAGCCCATCAACCGCACCGCCTCGCCGGGATCGGGGTCACCGCAGTCGAGCTGCACCATCCCGGCGCAGCCGTAGCTTCAACTCGGCGCCGCACAACGCCAGAGTTCTCAGGAGAGCCAGCTGAAGTCGGTGTTGCCGCCGCTGATGATGACACCAACCCGCTTGCCGGCGACCTCGAGCTGACGCAGCGCCGCCAGCGCGGTCGCCCCTGACGGCTCAACAACGAGCTTCATTCGCTCGAGATGGAACCGCGCCGCCTCTGTGATGGCGGCCTCGTCGACGGTTACCACCTCGACGCCGTGGTGCAGTAAGTGGGCAAATGTCAGCTCGCTGAGTCCGGTGCGCAGGCCATCGGCCACCGTCTGCGGGTCGTTGACGGCTGGCTGCAGCTCGCCGCTGGCAAGCGATCGATAGGCATCATCGGCCGCCAGCGGCTCGGCCCCGATGAGCCGAGCATCGCCGAGCCGGTCGCGCACCACCACCGCCGTTCCCGACATCAGGCCGCCGCCGCCGACCGGCGTCATCACGACATCGAGGTCTGCTACCTCCTCCACCAGCTCGAGTGCCGCGGTGCCCTGCCCGGCGATGACCCGAGGGGCGTCGAAGGGGTGGATCAGAACGCCGCCGCTCTCCTCCAGCACCCGCTCGGTCACCGCCTCACGCTCCATGTGGGGGCAGGAAACGATGGTGGCTCCATAACCCCGCACCGCGTTCACCTTGGGTTCGGGAGCATCGTCGGGCATGACGACGGTGCACGGCACTCCGCGGAGCGAGGCGGCGTAGGCAACCGCCTGGCCATGGTTACCCGAGGAGTGGGTGACCACCCCCTTGGCGGCCTCGTCATCACTCATGCTGAAGACGGCGTTGACGGCTCCCCTGGCCTTGAAGGCACCAACCTTCTGCAGGTTCTCGCACTTGAAGAAGACCTGTGCGCCCATCTGAGCATCGAGCGTTGCCGAGGTGACTACCGGGGTGTGATTGACGTGTGGTCGGATGCGATCCGCGGCCGCCGTCACCTCCGCGATCGTTATGAGTTCCGACATCCGGCGACGATACCCGACACCGTCATGCCCCGAGGAGACCCAGGATCTCCTCGATGGGCTCGACCGACGCCTCGCCAAGAGCCTGCACATAGAAACGCTCGACGCCAGCCTCTTCCATGGCGCCCAGCATGTCGACAACCTGAGCTGCGGTCCCCCGCGGCGTTGAGCGCTTGTTGAAGTACTCCTCGAGTTCGTCCGGCGTTTGATTCAAGAGTGTCGCCGTCCGGGCCAGGCTGGCCTGGTACTCGGCGTCGTCACGGCCGATGACCAGAAAACCCGAACTGCTGATCAGCAAGGCGTTGGGGTCTCGGCCGGCCTTCTCCGCCTCGGACCGCGCCAGTGCGATGCGACGCCTCATCTCATCAGGATGATCTGGGTAGCCGTTGTATTCGTCGCCGTAGCGGCCGGCGAGAGTCGGCGTCTTGTGAGGTCCGACGCCGCCGACGACCAGCTTGAGACCAGGGCTTGGGTTGGGGCCGACGTCGACAGCCTCCAGCTGATAGTGCTTCCCCGAGAACCCCTCCTCCCCCGGCGTGAACATCGCACGAAGGTAGGCGAGCGATTCCTCCATCCGCTCGAAGCGCTCGGGGCCGAAAGGGAACGGCAGTCCGAAGATCTCGTGCTCCCGCTTCAGCCACCCCGTGCCGACACCAAGAGAGAAGCGTCCCCCCGACATTTCGTCGATCGTGACAGCGTTCTTGGCCAGGACGGCCGGATGACGAAAGGTGATCGGCGCCACCAGGATCGACAGCCGAATAGTCGAGGTCTCTCGAGCCAACCCGGCCACCACAGCGAAATTGTCATAGGCAGGCTCCGAGATGTCATCCACCGCGCTGGTCAGGTAGTGGTCGGGTAGGGCGAAGCACGCCAGGCCGCGATCCTCTGCCCACCGCGCCGCCGTCAGCACATGCTCGTAGGAGCCGCGGGTCTGCAATCCATATTCCACCGGCCGAACCTAGCGGCCCTGGCATCGGGCGCTACAGCGTCAAACCGGGGCCGTGCGGGTAGCGGATGGAGCCCCACAAGCCATCGCGCTGCCCGGCAGGCTCGAGTCCGACCCTGGCGAAAGCCAGCCTCTGCTCCTTGCGGGCTTCAGCGAGCACGTCCACCACGGTGACCGTCTTGACCTGGCGGCCTTGCATCAGCACCTCTCCTCCAACGATCACGGTGTCAACATCTGCGCCGGTGGCGAAGTAGACGATCTGGTGGACCGGGTGCGTGAAGGGTGTCAGGTGAGCCTTGTCGGTATCGAGAAGGATGATGTCTGCCGCCTTGCCGACTTCGATCGACCCGATCTCCTCTCGCAGGCCGAGCACAGTGGCGGATCCCAGCGTCGCCATCTCCAACGTTGTACCGGGAGGGAACAGAGCAGGGTCGCGCCTGTCTGCTCTGTGGTAGCGGGTCAGCTGGAACATATGGCGGAACATGTCGGCCGAACGATCGGGCGCCGTGGCATCGGAGCCAAGACCGACGGTCACTCCTGCCGCCAACAACTCGGGCACCGGGCACCGGCCGAACTGCGAGTAGATGGCGGAAGGGTTGTGGGCGATCGAAGTCCCGCTCGCCGCGATCAGCTCGATGTGGCTCTCGTCGAGGTCAATGGCGTGAGACAGCACGGTCCGGGGGCCAAGCAGGCCCAGTCGGGAGCTGGCCTCGACGGTGTCACCCTGGTGACCGTCCTGGACTATGAGCAGCCCGGCGCTGTCCGACAGCGAGCGCACTGCGGCAGCACCGGCGACCACCTCGGCATCGGGAGCTCCTCCTTGCATGCCCAACGTCGGGTAGGTCAGCGCCACCGCACACCGGTCGTGTCCTCGCCACTCGCTGGCCACTGCTTCGGCGACGGCCATCTGATCAACGAAGGAGCTGGTGAGCTCCTGGGATGCGCCACCGTCGTGCTTGGTCGTCATCTTGGGAAACGGTGGCGCTCCCGGCCCGATCGCCATGACCGCCCTGAGCCCGACCTCGGCATACCCGCCTAGATGGGCGTTGCCATGGCTCGGGTCATCGGCGCGAATAGTGTCGCCTGCGCCGCCCAACATCGAGAGCGAAGTCGTAGTGCCGGCCATCAGTCGCTCGGTTGCAGTGAGCAGCGCCTCCGCTCTCCAGAACTCGGGGGTGGCGCCATGCAGGTAGACCCGCTCGCAGGCATCCATCCACGCCCCGAGATCGTCTGCCATCGTTCGAATGAGCGAGTGGCCGGCGTGCCCGTGGGCGTCGATCAGGCCAGGCATCGCAACGGCATTTGGCATGACGATGTGCTGACGGGCTTCTTCTTCGATTTCGGCTGCGGGCCCGACCTCAACGATGCGTTCATTGTCGATGGCGATGGCGCCGTCATTGATCACGCGCCGGTGTTCGTCGACAGTGATGACTGTGCCAACGACGATGCGGAGATCGATCATGGGCCGAGGCTACGCCGGACTATCTCCTCGTCCGGTGAGGAGAGAGCAGTGAGCAGCCTTCAGACGACAGCCCTTCGCCTCGGCCGCGGAAGGGCCTGCCAGCCGGGAATGCATGGCGACCCAACTAGCTTGAAACACCTATGGATCTCGAATTCGTATATGTGGGGGACCCGATGTGCTCGTGGTGCTGGGGCTTTGCCCCCGTCCTCGAGCGCATGCAAGAGGTCTACGACATTCCGTTGCGGGTCGTCGTCGGCGGCCTGCGCCCCGGTTCCGAGGCCGAAGAGCTGGACGATCGCCTCGCCGGATTCCTGGGCCACCATTGGGAACAGGTCGAGGAAGCCTCCGGACAACCATTCGACGCCGCCTTCCTGGAGCGCCGCGACGGGTGGCGCTACGACACAGAGGTCCCAGCGATCGCTCTCGTCACGATGCGCGAGCTCAATGAGCCGCAGACGCTCCGATTCCACTCTCGCCTCCAGCGCGCCTTCTATGCCGAAGGCGTCGACATCACCGACCCCGCCGTCTACCCCGACCTCATCGTCGACTTCGACGTCGACGCGGACAAGTTCACCGAGCTCTTCGCCTCAGACGAGATGAAGAAGCGTGCCTGGGCCGACTTCAGCGAGTCTCGCTCACTTGGCGTCGCCGGATTCCCAACGCTGCTGGTACGAGATGGCGAAGAATGGGCTGTGCTCACCAGGGGCTTCGCCCCAGCCGACAAGTTGCTGCCGGCGCTGTCCGACTACCTACTCAACCGCTACGCCGACGCCGGCGAGGCCCTCTTCTGCGAGCCGGGCACCTTCTGCTGACAGAACCCGCCCCCTTCAGGGAGAGGTGACGGAGCGCAGCGGGTGCCCACCCCCAAAATGCGACATTGGTCGGTAGGCCCTTGGGACATTCGACTCTTGCAGCCAGCGCCGACTTCAGACACCCTGGACGCCAAGCCGGAGGTGATCACATGACGACCATCGAGGAAGCGGCCAG
>JAZFSG010000078.1:0-86035 GCA_036446035.1 Acidimicrobiia bacterium
GTCGAGCCCTTCTCGATGACCGTCAACCACCTCCGAATCACTAGTTGTGGACTCGAAGAGTGCCTGGACCGGGCAGTCGAGGCCTCGGACTTCTCAGCCAAGCACGGCGCCTTAGGCGAAGGCAAAGGAATCGGCCTCGCCGCCGGGGCCTACCTGTCCGGTGCCGGGCTCCCCATCTACTGGAACGAAATGCCGCAGTCCGAGGTAGAGATCAAGGTGGATCGCGGCGGTGGGGTCACGGTGTTTTCGATGGCGGCCGACGTCGGCCAGGGCTCCACCTCGATACTGGCCATGATCGTGGCCGAAGTGCTTGGTCTCGACCCCGACGACGTTGCCATGGTCACGGCTGACACCGACTTGACGCCGGTCGACCTCGGGTCCTACTCGAGCCGGGTGACCTTCATGGCCGGGAACGCCGCCAAGGAGGCGGCTGAACGGATCCGCCACCGGGTGGTGGCGGCGGTGGCGGACGACTTAGGGTTGCAGGGCGACGCAGTGCTAGTTGCCAAGGGCAGGGTCGGCGTAGCGAACGACGGGGAGAAGACCCTGCCGTGGGCTGAGGCGGTCAGGGCGGCCATCGCCAGGGGCGGGCCCCTCACCGCGTCCGGCTCCTACCGAGCCCCTGACCTCGCCGGGCCGTACCGGGGTTCCGGAGTCGGAATATCGCCTGCCTACTCCTTCTCGGTCGCGGTAGTGGAAGTCGATTGCGATACCGACACCGGCGAGGTCAAGGTGGAGAAGGTTTGGCTGGCTCACGACATCGGTCGAGCGATCAATCCCCTACTGGTCGAGGGTCAGATCGAAGGCGGGGTCTACATGGGTCTTGGCGAGGCGCTGTTCGAAGAACAGGCCTTTCGGGGCGCCCTGCATCGCGGCCCTTCGCTACTCGACTACAAGCTGCCGACCTTTCTCGAGATGCCGCCGGTGGAGTCGATCCTCGTCGAGACCGACGACCCGGAGGGGCCCTTCGGCGCTAAGGAGGTCGGCCAGGGCCCGCTGCTACCGGTGATCCCGGCGCTGGCCAATGCGGTCCACGATGCGCTCGGTGTCCGCATCACCGAGGTCCCGATAAGTCCCGACAAGGTGGTGTCGGCGCAGCGGGATATGGCCAAGGGAGGCGCCGGCCGCTTCGGGCCCAAATCCGTTCCCGCCTATGACTTCGGGACGCTCACCCGGGTCGATCCCCCCGAGGACTTCGAGCCATGATGCGCCTGCCCGCCTTCGACTACTTCGAGCCCTCAACGGTCGAAGAAGCGGTCGGCTTACTGGTGGCCCATCCCGGCGCCATGGTTGTGGCCGGGGGGACCGACCTCTATCCCAACATGAAACGGCGCCAGGTTGGCCCGGCTGCGCTCATCAGCCTCGGCGCCGTGCCCGGTATCGCTGGCATCACTCCCCACGAGGATGGCGCGGTGCAGATCGGGGCCCTCACACTGCTGCGTGACCTGGCTTCATCGGCCGCTGCACCCGCCGTGCTGGCGCATGCAGCGGGCGAGGTGGCGTCGCCCCAGATCCGCAACGCCGCAACCGTTGGCGGAAACCTGTGCGTGGACACCAGGTGCAACTACATCAACATGACCCAGGAGTGGCGAGCCGCAGCCGGATCGTGCCTCAAGGACGGCGGGGATACCTGCTGGGTGGCGCCCCGCGGCAACGAGTGCGTAGCCGTTTCGTCCTCCGATCTCGCCCCTGTTGCCATCGCCCTCGGTGCCAGCGTGTCCCTCATCGGGCCGGGTGGGGAGCGAGAGATTCCCGTAAGCGCCCTCCTGCAACGGGATGGAGTCAACCATTTGACGAGGGCTCGGGACGAGATCATCGTCAGAGTGCTGGTGCCACCGCCCAACGGGACCCGGGCCAGCTACCGCAAGCTGCGACGGCGCGGAGCCATCGACTTTCCCATCCTCGGAGTGGCAGTCGCCGTCCGCACCTCGGAAGACGGCACCTTGATCGACGCCCGGATCGTGATAGGCGCTGTGGCTGCGGCCCCGTTCCGCGCCTCCGAAGCCGAAGCGGCCCTCATCGGGCGCCGCCTTGAGCCCGCAGTCATCGAGGAGGCTGCGACGCTGGCCTCACAACCGGTGCGGCCGCTTGACAACACCGACCTCGGCTCCCGGTATCGCAAGTGGATGGCGGCGACCTTCGTGGCCCGAGCGCTCCAGGACGTCTCCGAGTCCCCTTCGGGCAAGAGGCCACCAACGACCTCCGGATCCTCCAGGTTGTGCAGCCGGACCTGGCCGCGGGCGACCGGATTGCCATCGGAGTCTCGAGTGACGACAGCCTGCCACAGCTGCTGCGTGCGGCCTTGGTGAACCGGGGTCGCCGCAACGACCAGCCGTCCCTGGCGTACCGAGCGGAGGAAGTCGGTTGTGTTGGAAACGCCAACTGCCCCTACCAGGCCCTGCTGCAGCGCCCACAAGGCAGCTCCCGTCGATGCGGCCGACTCGATCATCGTGCAGTAGACCCCACCGTGAACGAGGCCATACGGCTGCTGGTGGATGGTCGCCACCTCGAGGGATGCCGTCACCTGGTCGGTCGAGATGTCGAGGAACTCGAGCCCGATCGCTCCGTTGAACCCGTGGCTGAGATCGTGCGGAAGTTGATTCATTGACTCGGCCGCCACTGTAGACGGCCCGGTGGCACTGCCATGATGTCTATTGCCAGCGCGGGCCTATGCGCAGAGACTCAGACGGCGTCCTGGCGGCGCGTGAACAGCGCGACGTATGTGGAACATGCCGAGACTGCGCAAGTGGTGCAGGCCTCCCCAAAGCTCGACGGGTCGAGGCTCGTCGTCATGGTCTCGAAGCCGAGGCTGGAGTAGAGATCTACGAGCTCGGCGATCCGGGCGGGATCGGTAACGGTGCGGCGCTCCCAGCCTGCGGCGGCGAGATCCGGCGCGCCCAGGATCTCTAGGCCCTCAGAGCAGTACACCGGTTCGAAGTCACCCGCCTGATTCATGCCGCCGTCCCCGCCGCGGCAGAGACACCACCGTCAGCCCGTATCTTCTCCAGCCGCCGCCTGGCAAGGATGGCGCAACCCAGCGCCGACACGAACTGCATCATGTCGCTGTCTGGGATGTTCACCTCGGCTTCGAGCAGATCGCTGACGGCCTTGCCCATCGTCTCGAATCGGAGGATTCCCCCGATGAGCGTGAACTCGGGTTCGGCCTGCACCCGCTTCATCAGCTGTACAGAACGACCGGTTAGCGACTCGATGGCACCCTGCATGATGTCCGCCGGCGCGGTACCCAGCGACAGGTGGTTGATCACCTCGGACTCGGCGAAGACGGCGCAAACGCCCGAGATCGGAACGGGCTCCTTCGAGGTTGTCATCAGTACGCTGATCTCTTCGATGGCATAGCCCATGTAGCGCGCCGTCTTCTCCAGGAAGGCGCCCGTCCCCGCCGCACACTTGTCGTTGAGACGGAAGGAGAGGACGTTGGCCAGCTGGTCAACGCGGCTCGCCTTCATAGTCTGACCGCCGATGTCCAAGATGGTGCGCGTGCCGGGGAACAGAAAGCTCGCCCCGCGGGCGCTTGCGGTGAGGTCGGTCACGTGGAGATTCTTGAAGTCGACCTGGTGGCGACCGCCGCCGGTAGCGATGACGTACGCCACGTCATCTTTTGGCACCCCGGCGTCCTCGAGCGCCTGCTCGTAGATCTTCTTCGCGACTTCACGGAGACGGAAGCCGGTTGGCCCAACCGCCTTGCCGAGGATCTCACCGTCATCCGCCTGGATGATGGCCTTGGTGTACGTAGATCCGACATCCAGTCCGGCGGTGATAGTCACGATGTCGCCTCCGCGATGCTTGCGACCGGAGCGCGGCCGGTCATGACGTAATCGAGAGCGAACAGGGCGGCCCCGAGCGCCCCCATGTAGTGGCAGTCGTCGCTGATGTTGAGGGGCTTCTCGAGACGCTCTTCCAGCGCCTTGACCATGCCGTCGTTCAGGGAGACACCACCGGTGAAGGTGATCTCGTCGTTGATCCCGACCCGGCGCATCAAGGCCACCGAACGAGAAGCGATGGACTTGTGAACGCCCCAGAGGATGTCCTCGATCTTCTTGTCCTTGCCGATCCACGCCAGTACCTCGGACTCGGCGAAGACGGTGCAGGTGGTGCTGATCTTGATCGGCCTATCGCTCTTGAGCGATAGCGGACCCAGGTCGTCGAGCGGGATCTCGAGGGCCGCGGCCGCAGCCTGTAGGAAGCGCCCTGTCCCCGCGGCGCACTTGTCGTTCATGCAGAAGTCGGTGATCTCGCCTTGAGGGTTCACGGAGATCGCCTTGGTGTCCTGGCCGCCCATATCAACGACCGTCCGCGTGTTGGGGAAGAGGTGCACCGCACCCCGCCCGTGACAGCTGATCTCGGTGACCTGGCTATTGCCGAACGTCACCCGGTACCGCCCGTAGCCCGTGCCGACGATGTACTCGACCTCCTCCTCGTCGACGTTTCCCTGGCTGAGGGCAGCGACGAAGGATGACTCCGCGGCCTTGATGACGTTGGCGCCGGTATCGACGAGCGAACGACCGATGATGGCGCCCTTCTCGTCGATGATGACGGCCTTGGTTTGGGTCGAGCCAACGTCAACTCCGGCTGCGTATGCCACGCCGATCACCTCACTCAGTCGCGCCGGCATCGGCTTGTTGCCGGCGAGTGGCCAGGCCTTCGAAGAAGGCGTCGATCCGATTCTTCATCTGAGCTTCCGAGACGACACGCCGGTCCATCATGTCCGACTCGATGAACAGGCTCGGGATGCCGAGCTTCTCGGTCAGGTGCCGCCTGCCGTCGGCGAGCCCGGTAGAGACGGTGCGACAGCTCTTGATGGGGTGGTAGATGACGCCGTCTGCGCCAAAGTCCTCGACCATCGGTATCAAGACATCGTTCTGGTGGAACATGGCGTCCATGGCGTCGCGGACGCTGACCAGCACCCCCTCGGCGAGGCTGGCCAACGGGTCGGCGAGGTCGTACTGGAAGCCGCTATTGGTGCCGCCGGATGCGAACCACAGATAGGTCGAGTTGACGAAGGTGCCGCCCCAATCGGTGAACAGCTCGTTGAACCGGCGGAAGATGGGATAGCAGGGAACCCCAACGAACAGCAGGCGGTATTGCTCTTCCATGGTTTGGCCGATCCCGTTGGCCGCCTTGTACTCCATCTCCTCGACGAGACGTTCGAAGTAGCGAGCACCAGCCTCGGTGCCTCTGAGGCCGTTGCCGACACCGAGGAAGATCGTGCCGTCTGTGAGTGCGTTGAACAGGGATGGTCTGGCACGGTTGAGTTCGAGGATCCGGTTCCAGGAGCGGCTCATCGTGTTGGCGTGGGTGAGGACCTCACGGAACTTGTCGATATCGAATTTCTTCCCGGTTACCTCCTCGCACAGCGTGATCAGCTCGCCGAGCTGAACCTCGACATAACGGCGGTCGGCCTCGAAGTCACCGTCACCCTTCCACGTCTGGGCGCCAGCCTGGCGCGTACCGGGAATGTCGATGGTGAACGTTGGTGTTCCGTACATGCGCTCCCAGATCTCGGCCCACTTGATGTAGGTGTTGCAGGCGTTGGTGAGCACCGAGATGCCTGGCTTCGGTATCTGTCCCATCGGGTGCTCTCCCCCACGCAGCTGGGTGCCGACATCTGCCTTGACGTATCCACAAATGTCCGGCGAGTACCCGTAGTCCTCGGCCTCTTCGAGATACTCGTGGGCGACGCGACGGACCGCGGTCTGGAGGGAGTTGATCTCGGGAAAGACGACGGGTAGATCGAACGTCTTCAAGATCTCGTTGATGCTCCCCATGACGAAGACGTATGCGGACAGGCCGCCGCTGCTCGCAGTGTTGTCGAGTTCGGCAAACCACTCCCGGAATAGGGCGGCTCCCTCCCGGTTGCCGCGGCCAACGAGTTCGGCTTGCAGCGTGGTCATGTCAACCTCCCGAAGACGATGTGCCTCATCATGCGAAGAGCAGGTTCTCGACGAATGTCTCGACTTGCAGCTCGAGCTGATCGAATGACGACATGTTCTCCTCGAACTCGCTGACGAAGTAGGCGACTCCCTCGGCGTCGAGGGCGTGCGTATACGTGACCTGCTCCTCGAGGCCGGGCTCGCACATCTTGGCGGCGGCAACGATGGCGGCGTCGGCCTTGGAGGCGAGGATCCGCTCGATGAGCATCCTCTCCTTGGGCTTGCGCAGATCGTGCTGCACCGGGCTGTACGAAGAGCGCTCTGTGTAGGCCTCGGCCAGGTTCTCGAGGGGGTCACCTTCTGGAGAAACATCCTCGGTGAGCCAGCGCAACCCGATGTGGAAGTCGTCGTCAACCACATAGCAGGTGCGCCCCAGCATTCGGATGAGATCGAATGGAGGCTGCTCGCAGAAGCCCCCCTCGAACACCACGCGAATGCGGTCCTCTTCCTTGGCAGAGCGCTCCCGGATGGTCGGGAGCAGCGTCGCCAGGAGATCGTTGTGCTCCTCGCGAGGGATCATCCCGGCAAGGGCCAGCAATGCATATGAGTCCTCGGCGGCAATGAGCCAAGGGGTCTCCCGCTTGATCTCGTACAGCTCACGCAGGAGCCGGCGATTCTCGTTGAACACAGTGATCGAGTTCCGGAGATCGTCGTCGGTGATGTCTCGCCCTGCAACGTCCTCGGCGACCCTTCGCATTCGATCGTATTCGTGACGCAGGTAGTCGATGCTGCCAGTCGAGTTCGGGTTCTGGGGCAGGTACAGGATCTGGCAGGGGTAGTCGAAGTTGCGGCCCCAGATCGCCGCCAGGTTCCGAGCAGCATCGCAGATCGGGTGCGATACGAACATATCCAGCTGGACGCGATCGCTCAGCACAAGCTCGAGCGACGTCTTGAGAATCGAGCAGAGGTAGGAGCCGAAGTGCGAATCGGCCTGGTTCGTCTCCAAAGGGGCGCCTCGCACCTTGAAAGGGAGCATGCCGGCGGCGTGAACGATCTCCTCGGGAAAGTAGACCTGGAAGTGACCGGCGACCTTTCCTCCGGCGTCGCGCCAGCGACGCACCGTTTCGAATTCCGGGGATTCGACCATGTCCCGGCACTCCGCCAGCGCATCGTCGAGTGAAGCACCGCGCCATTCGTCGAAGGTCCTCGTGGCCGCCAGCGTCATACTTTGCGACCAGTCGGCTCTGCAGCGGCCCCTTTGAAGAACAGGTCCAGAACGTAGTCGAGATGGGCGTCGGTGCTTCCAAGGACGCGATCGGCATATCGCCCGATCACGACCTCGACGAGGGCAACGAAGGACCACGAAAGGACCCGGGCATCCCCAGGGGCCAGCTCGCCATCTCTGATCCCGTCGCTGATGATGGCTTCGATCTGCTCGGGCAAGGCCTTCTGGTAGGCACGTACCAGGCGGTCTCGCTCCGCGCCCGAGAACGTGTTGATGTCGCGCCGAACGAGACGAGTTAGCTCACGTTCCTCGTCGGGGAGCTCGAGGAAATCCCTGGTCAGTCTCGCCAGGCGGTCGCGACAACTTCCGGTCGCCGCCACCGCCTGGCCGAAGAGGCGACGCTTGTTGTCGAGATCGTCGAGCATCATCGAGACGTACAGGTCTTCTTTGCTGGCGAAATGGTGGTATAGGCCTCCCTTGGTCACTTGGGCCGCCCGCGCGATCATGTCCACTTTGACGTCTGCGTAGTTGCTCGCCACGAACAGCCCTCTCGCCGCGGCCACGATTCGAGCTGCAGTTGCCTGTGATCTCGTGGGAAGGTCTGTCAGATGTTGCGACATACTCACCTACCGACTGTCCGGTCGGTTTGAGCGTACCCAACTCCCCCTGCCATGTCAACGGCCTCGGTGAGCCCACGGCCGAAAACCCCACCGTTCGGCTCTTCAGTTGCCAAGCCGGCGTCCGCTGGCGGATGCTCCTCCATGGCCGAGGGAAGGCAGGTCAGGGGTGATCAAGGGCGCCCGGCCGCGGCACAGTCGAGCGAAGACCTCGTCATCCCGGCAGCTTGGAGTCGTCCACCTTCCATGTCAGCGAGCTGTCAACTCTCACAACACCTTCGAGGCGCCTAGTGAGTTCCTCGAGGATGCGCGCGTCTGTCTTGGTCGGAAGTTCCCCTGCGATGTCGACGATGCCGTCCTTGACGGTCAGGTCGAGGGATTCGGGGTCGACGAACAAGACCCTGCGGCTGATGTCCTCTCGGATCTCGTCATCGATGAGCTCGTCGGGACGAGCGAAGGCAGCAACGATGTCTGCTCGACTGATGACCCCGATCACCGAACCCTCTTGGTCGACTATGGGGAGCCGCTTGACGCCGTTCGCAGCCAGCACGCGAGCCGCCTCGGCCAGCGTGGCATCGGGCGCCACAGTGACGACGTTGGTGCTCATCACCTCTCCGACGGAAACCGCCTCGGAGTGGGATGACTCCTGGCCGAAGACGGCGCCCAGCAAACCGCCGCTCGGCGCCTCCTTGTCCAGCTCCCGCTCGAGGAAGTCGGCCTCGGTCACGATGCCTATCAGAGCGCCCGTGTCATCAACTACGGGCAGGCCGGAAACACGATTGGCGACCATCAGGCGGGCGGCCTCTTTGATGGTCTCGGTGGGGCGAATGGTTACAACATCGGTCGTCATCAGGTCGATGACTCTCATTCAGGCGGCCTCCTTGACGACGAGTAGATCGCATTCGGCGATATGGATCAGCCGATGACTGGTACTACCCAGTACCAACGAAGCTACTGCGCCGCGACCCCTACTCCCCACCACGATCATGTCTGCCTCGTGCTCGTTGGCGTACTTCACGACGGCGTCCGCCGGGTACCCCTCGAGATCTACCTGCTTCGAGTCGACCCCCTCCAGGATGGGCCCGATCCGCTCCCAGACGGCATCTCGCTCCAGCCGCATGATCTCGGCTGAGGCGTCAGGGACTGCTCCCATTGCCGCGTACACGGTGGCCGGAATGTGGACCGCATGGACGGCATGCACGGACGTGCTCAGGCGCTTGGCCAAAGAAACTGCCTTGTGGGCCGCGACCTCGGAACCGGTTGAGGCGTCGACGGCTACAACGATCATCTTTCCTCCCATGACTCGGGCGGCATGCGGTGATCGTTTTCTGCATTACGGCGAGCCGCATAGGCCGCGACCTCGCTGCGTCGGCTCATTCCGAGCTTGGCGAGGACATTCGACACGTAATTCTTGACTGTCTTCTCTGCAAGGAACATGCGCTCAGCGATCTGGCGGTTGGTGAGGCCCTCGGCCAGGTTCTCGAGGATGTTTCGCTCCTGGGGCGACAGCCGCGCCAGGAGTGGATCGTCCTTCTCGCCGCGGATACGGCGGAACACGCTGTCGACCAATACCGGGTCGAGGAGCGATTCCCCGCTGCCGACCTTTCGAATGTTCTCGACGAGCTCGTCGCCGGCGACTCTCTTCAGGACGTACCCGGAGGCCCCAGCCATGATCGATGCATACAGCGCCTCATCATCGGCGAACGAGGTGAGCATGAGCACCTTGATGTCGGGCCACTGCTCCTTGATCTGACGACAGGCGTCAACTCCGCTGCCGTCGGGAAGCCGAACATCCACCACGACAACGTCGGGCGCCTTGTACCCGACGACCCTGACGGCGTCGAAGACCGTGCCGGCCTCGCCAACAACTTCCATGTCATCTTGAGACCCGACGAGGGCGGATAGCCCTGCTCGGACCACCTCATGGTCATCAACAAGTACAACCTTCATTCAGGGTCAGGCTACCCATGGTGCGCCCTGGTCATCACGGCCTTATGACCCTGTCGAGCCTGGTCAAATGACCCTGTAGCCTCGGCAGCGATGGATCGACTTCCGGCAACCGTTCGTCAGCTCGTCGAGGCCGCGGCCCTAGTCGCTGGCCAGGCCGACCTCTCCGATGTATTGCGCACGACGATACGCACGGCGATGGAGTTGACGGGAGCCGCTTACGGTGCGCTCGGGGTCATCGGGAGTCACGGCGTATTGACCGACTTCATTTTCGAAGGCATGGACCGCGAGACCGCGGACCGGATCGACCACCTGCCGGTCGGCAAAGGGGTGTTGGGGGCCATGGGCGAGATCCCCCTCAGGCTCGAGGACCTCACCACCCACCCGGACGCCGTTGGCATGCCGGCCAACCACCCGCCGATGACGTCGTTCCTCGGTGTCGCTGTCAGGTTGGGCTCCGACACGATCGGCAACCTCTACCTGACGAACAAGGCGGACGGTCCATTCTCCGAGGAGGACGAACTCCTGGTGCAGGCACTGGCAGTCATCGCCGGCTCCGCAGTGTCACGGGCCCGTTTGGAGCGTCGCCTGGAGCGGGCGGCCCTCATCGAGGACAGAGAGCGGATCGCTCGCGACATCCATGACGGCGTCATCCAGGAGCTGTTCGCAGTCGGACTGGCCCTGCAGGCCACCAGAGGTACCGACTCGGCAGAAGCGAGTGAGCGCATTGATCAAGCCGTTGACAGCATCGACGATGCGATGACCAGCTTGCGCGACTACATCTTCGACCTGCAATCGCAGACCCCCGATTTCGAGGCCCGCCTCCGCGCCGTGCTGTCGACAGCGGCGAGCGAGGCCGACGTGCGAATCGAACTGACCGGCCGGTTCGTAGATCTCGACCGACCGATAGCGGACAACCTCACTCACTTCGTCCGTGAGGCTGTCTCTAACGCCGTCCGTCACGCTAGGCCGTCGAAGGTCACCGTCTTCGCCATTAACGACGGTGATACCGTGACCGTCGAGGTTGTCGACGACGGCTCGGGTTTCGACCCCACGATGCAGAGCGAAGGCATGGGCCTGGCCAACATGCGCGAACGCGTCAGCGTCCTTGGCGGGACTTGCGAGATTCGCAGCGAGGTCGGAAACGGCACCACTGCCATAGGTAGTGTCCCCCTGGAGTAGAAAGGACCGAGCGCATGGAAGAGATGACCCGCGAAGACGCCCTCGCTTTTCTCACCGAGCAGCTCCTCGGTCACCTCGCCGTGATAGATGGCGACGAGCCCTACGTGAGTCCGATTTCCTATGTCGTCACCGACAACACGCTGTACTTTCGGACCCGACCGGGACGGCGCCTTTCAGTGCTCAAGACGAATCCTCGGATCTGTGTCGAAACATCGCTCGTCGACGATGCCGGGGGCATGTGGTCGTCCGTGTGTGCGTGGGGCAACGCCACGACCGTTGAAGACCCCCAGGTCGGTGCCACTGTGGTTTCCATGCTCCTCGAGAAATACGCGGACTCCTCGGAATCAGTCTTGTCCTACGCGAAGGGGCCCAACCTCGGCGTGGAGGCGTCAATAGTTGAGGTGCCGTTGGACGAGGTAACCGGCCGGGCGTCGGGCGGCGAGCTCGGAACACACGTCCGTCCGGGGCGTCTCTAACCTCTGCTGGCGGAAGCGGGAACGTCTTTGCGCGATGGGACCCACGGCCCCTCGAATGTGCGCACCCGAACCCTGGCGTCGACGACCCGTATGCCCTGGCCGGGCTCAAGCACCTTCACCGGGTTGAGGTCCATCTCGGAGATCTCGGGAATCTCGTCAACAAGCTGCGACAGGCGTTGCATAGCTACCTTCAGCTCGGCGATGTCGCCGGCCGGGTTCCCTCGGTAGCCCTCGAGCAAGCGCGCCGACTTCACTCCAGCGATCATCTCCTCGATGTCACTGTCGGTTACCGGATGGATCCTGAAGGCAACGTCGCCGATGAGCTCGACGAAGATGCCCCCAAGGCCGAAGGCAAGGAGCGGTCCGAAGGATGGGTCTTCGGTCATTCCCAGGATCACTTCGTGTCCCCCGACAACGAACTCCTGGACGAGCGCACTCGAAGCGTCCTCGACGACGGCGGTGACCCGCTCGAACGCCGCCGCGATCTCGTCTGCGCCAACGATGTCCAACTCAACTCCGCCGATATCCGACTTGTGCAGCGCCTTGTCCGAGATGACCTTCAGAACGACTGGCCCGTCGATGTCAGAGGCGATCGCGACCGCTTCGGCTGCGGTGGCGGCGACCCCCGACTTAGCCAAGCCGAGGCCATAGGCGCCGAGGACCGCCTCCACCTCAGCGGGCTCGAGCCATCCGCCGCCGTCCCCCATACGCGCCAGCGCCTCCTCGACCACCTTCTGCGCTTGCTTCCTCGAGACGTCCTCGAAGTGAGCGATCGTGCCCTCGGGGCGGCGACGCCATTCGCCATATGCCGCGGCGCGGGCCAGGGCCTGGGCAGCCGGCTCGGGAAACAGGTAGGTCGGCACCTGGACTCCCCCGCCCACCAACTCGGCGGGAGCACCCGATGCGTCCATGAAGACGGCGAGCATCGTCTTGGAAGAATGCTCGGCTGCCGCACGGATGGCGGCGGCGATCTCGTCGCTGCCTGTTGGTGCCGCCGGTATGTGGATGGCGATCACCGCGTCGAGTTCTTCGGAGGCGACGAGCTCGTTGAGACAGGCCGCGTACTGGCTGGCTCCGGCTGACGCGATCATGTCGACAGGATTGCGGGTAGATGCCTCAGCAGACAGGTGCCCGCGCAGCCGTGCCTGGAGCTCTGAGGAGAACTCAACGACCTCAAGGCCTTGCGACTCCAGGGCGTCTGCGGCCAGGATCCCAGGGCCGCCGGCATTGCTGAGAATGGCGACACGCCGCCCCTCCGGCACGGGCTGGTTGGCCAGGAGGGAGGTCACGTCGAAGAGCTCCTCCAAGGTCGTCGTTCGGATGACACCCGCCTGATGGAAGAGCGCGTCGACGGCAACGTCGAGACTTGCCAGCGATCCGGTGTGGCTGGAGGCCGCCCTCGCCCCGGAGGCGGTCCTCCCCGACTTCACCGCAACGATGGGCTTGGTACGACCGATACGCCGAGCGATACGGGCGAAGCGGCGCGGGTTGCCGAACGACTCGAGGTAGAGGAGGATGACGTCCGTGCGCGGGTCGTCCTCCCAATAGAGCAGAACATCGTTACCCGAAATGTCTGCCTTATTGCCCATCGAGATGAAGGTCGAGATACCGATGTTGAGCTGGCGGGCATAGTCGAGGATGGCGATGCCAAGGGCACCTGATTGCGACGACATGGCAACGTTGCCGGGTGGCGGATAGCGGGGTCCAAACTGTCCATCGAGGCTGATGGCTGGATCGGTGTTGAGCACCCCCATGCAGTTGGGACCGACCATGCGCATGCCTGCGGACCTCACTACCTCGAGGAGCTCATCCTCGAGAACCTCTCCCTCGTCGCCGGTCTCGGAGAAGCCTGCGGTGATCATCACGATGCCCTTGACACCGGCAGCGGCGCATTGCCTGACAGCTTCGGTGGCAACGGCGGCGGGTACCACTATGAACGCCAGGTCAACGCTCCCCGGAACATCTCCGATACTTGGGTAGGCCTTGACGCTGGCAACAACCTCGGCCGAGGGATTCACGGGATAGATCGGGCCGGTGAACTCTCCTCCGAGCAGGTTGCGAAACAGCCGGCCGCCGATGGAGGTCTCGTTCCTGCTGGCACCGACCACCGCCACCGAGTGTGGATAGAAGATCGGCATGATCGAGGCGGCGACGGCCCGCTTCTCTCGCTCCCACTCCGCGGCGACGTGCTCGCCGGACTCAGCCGTCGGCAACTCGACCGTGTAGACGCCGGCCGAGGCCTCGTCGCGGGTGACCCCGAAGCCGGAGTTGCGGAATACGCGCAGCATGGCGTGATTGTCCGCGAGGACATATGCCTTGAAGGCCACTATGTTCCGCTGCCTGGCGTAGTCCGCGAGGCGATCGAGCAGAAGAGAGCCGACACCCCGACCCTGATGGGCGTCCTCGACCAGGAAGGCGACTTCGGCGGCGGCGGGCTCGTCCTCGAGCACGTCGTAACGGCCAATCCCGATGATCGTGCCGTCGACGATGGCAGCGAAGGCCATTCGCTTGTCGTAATCGAGGACCGTGAAGTACTCGACTTCCTCGGGCGACAGATCGTCCTTGTCCCTCATGAAGCGCTGGTAGATGCTGCGGGGCCCTGACCTCTTGAGCAGGGCGCGCAGCTCTTCACCATCATCGGGGCGCACCGGCCGAACGCGCATGACGCCGCCGTCCTTGAGGACGAGATCGAACTCCCAAGCCTGCGGATAGTCGCTCATCCCCCGATTGTGCCACGAGAACCGGGGTTCCCTACTAGGGGCTAACGTCGCTGTCATGGCAAGGACTTTCACCACAAGTGGGGCACTACTCCTCGGCTTGGTGATGCTGACAACGGCTTGTGGTGACAGCGCCACCACAACTTCGGTACCACAGACGGCAGCGCCTGTCCCGCAGGGGACAACCGCGACCACACAACCTGTCGCAACGACGACCCCAATGACCACCGTTCCGGCCACCACTCAACCACCGGCCACCGAGGCCGAGCCCCCCGAGAACGCGGCGCCGGCCTTCGCCATCACCGCGGTGACCTTCGGTGACGGTGGGTTCGTGCAGATCACCAACACCGGTAACGGCGCCGGCAACCTCGATGGGCACTGGCTATGCCAGTTCCCCGCCTACCTCGAGGTGCCGTCTACAGAGCTCGGACCGGGTGAATCTGTTTGGGTCGCTGCCAGCGGGAGCGACCTCCAGTTCGTCGGCTCCGTGGTCGGCGTCGTCGATGCCGAGGGCCGCCTTGGATCCTTCTCACTGACGACCGGCGAAATGGCCCTGTACGCGAGTCGTGACTTCGGCAGTGCCGCAGCCATCGTCGACTACGTGGAGTGGGGCGCCTCAGGACACGGCCGCTCCAGCGTTGCCGTCGAGGCCGCCATCTGGCCCGAAGGTGGCTTCGTTGAGATCCCCGACGGAACCATCTCCATCACAGCCGGCAGCGCCGGAGCGAATGACCCGGCAGCCTGGTCGCCAGATATCGGCGTCTAGCGCTCAGCTGGGCTTGACGGCTCGAACCGTGATGCTGTAGACGCCACCTTCCCCCGCATTGCCGCTCTCCAGCATCTCCGGCTTGGCGAAGCCGGACTTCTCCAACCCCCCGAGATACTGCGCTTCAGGTATGGCTCCGTCAATGCACGATGCCCAGCTGTCGGGATCGGGATCGATCGGCTGTGCGTTGGTTCCGGAGACGATGTCGGAGACGACCAGACGGCCACCAGGCGCCAACACGCGGAAGGCTTCGGCGAATACGGCGCTCTTGTCGGGCGCCAGGTTGATGACGCAATTGGATAGCACGACATCGATGGAATCGTCGTCAACCGGCAGTTGCTCGATCAGCCCTTGGCGGAACTCAACGTTGCCTGCACCAACCTTGTCGGCGTTGGAGCGTGCCCGCTCGATCATGGCGGGAGTCATATCGACTCCGATGACCTGGCCGGTATCGCCAACTTCTCGGGCCGCCAAGAAGACGTCTATGCCGGCGCCGGATCCGAGGTCCAGAACACGCTCTCCAGGCGCCAGTTCGGCCAGGCGGACGGGGGCACCACAGCCGAGGCTCATATCGGCGCCTTGCGGTATCTGCGCCAGATCCTCAGCCGAGTAGCCCAGTTTCACACTGTCTGTGCAGCCGTCGTCGCTGCAGCATGCCGAGCCCGTCACGGCCAGGCGGCCGTAGCGATCTGCGACGACGGTCCGGATGTCCTCTGCGGATTTCATGAATCCTCCTATTGATGGATATCAATATGTTGCCATATGTATCGATATATGTCAATATGTTGTTTATGGACCAATGTTGCCCACCCGTGTTCGGACCGAAGCTTGAGGACGGGGACGCCTCCGACCTGGCGCAGATCCTCAAGGCGGTTGCCGATCCCAATCGGCTGAAGCTGCTCCATCTCATCGCCGCCTCCGGCGAGGTCTGTGGCTGTGACCTAACGGAACCGCTCGGGCTCTCCCAGCCAACGGTCAGCCACCACCTCAACGTTCTCGCCAAGGCCGGCTTCCTCGAACGATCCCAGCGCGGCAAGTGGGCGCACTATCGAGTGGTCCCCGAGCGACTCGATCAAATCGTCGCCGCGTTCGCGTTTTCCGCTTCAGTCTGACTCCACGAAGCCGATGGCTTTGGGAGAAAGGAAGAGAAGTGGAAGAGTTCTCACTCGACAGCATCGACCCATCACAGGGCCCGCACGCCGCAGCCGGCCTCACCGATGAAGAAGTCGAGTTCCTTTCCGGAATGCTCATCTGGGAACTCGGGATCAGGTTCTCCAAGGAGGAATACCTCGAACTCCTGGAGCGGGCGGGCAGCGCTCGAGAGCGCCTCGACGAGGAGATCGAGTTCACCCGCAACGAGCGGGAGCAGATGAGGTTCGAGATCGAAGTGCTCGATGACATCGAGTCGCTGCCGACGATCGAACACCCAAGCCCCCCGACCGGCCTCTACCTCTAAGCGAGCGCCACCAGGTCCAGCATCGACTCGTCGAAGAAGCGAGTCAACCCGTCCGGCATCAGCACAGCACGATCGGGCTGCACCTGTGCCACGAACTCCGTGTCGTGGCTCACAAGGATCATCGTTCCCGGGTACGCGGTCACCGCGGCGAGCAACGCCTCCTTGGCCTGCGGGTCGAGGTTGTTGGTGGGCTCGTCCAACAGCAGCAGGTTGTGCTTGCCGGCGACGATCTGGGCTAGCGCCAGTTTCGTCTTCTCACCGCCGGACAGTGTCGCGGCGTTCTGTTCGATCTTGTCGGCGAGCAAGAAATGCCCCAGCAGGCTGCGCAGCATCTTGTCCGGCTCTCTGCTCACTTGACGCATGTGGTCCAGGACCGATCGCCCAGAGATGATCTGCTCGTGTTCCTGGGCGTAGTAGCCAAGCGACGCCTTGTAGCCCATCTCCACCTCGCCGAGGTCGGCGGTCTCCTCACCGGCGAGGATGCGCAGCAGGGTCGTCTTGCCGGCGCCGTTGAGGCCCATGATGACAACGCGCTCGCCTCTTTCGAGTAGCAGATCGACGTCCAGGAAGACGACCTCGTCGTCGAACGCCTTGGCCAGACCGGTGGCCCTGAGCGGGATGCGGCCGGAGGGTTCGGGCTCAGGGAAGGCAACGGCGACCCTGCGTGACGACCCGGCGATCTCGACGAGCTCGCCCTTCATCCGTTCCACCCTCGTTTCCCATGACCGGGCTTGTTTGGCCTTCTTTTCCGACGAGTGCTTGAAGCGCGCGATGTTCGCTTCCAGCCGATCGATCTCGCCCACTTGATGGCGGCGCTCTCGCTCCTTGCGCGCCCGACGCTCCTCGCGTTCCTTGAGGTAGTGCGAGTAGTTGCCCCGATAGTGCTCGAGGGTGCGGTCCTCGACGGCGAGCACCGTGGTGATGGCCTCGTCCAAGAGTGGCAGGTCGTGGCTGACAACGAGCAGGCCTCCCGAGAAGGACGCCAGGTAGTTCATGAGCCAGGCCTTGGCGTCGAGGTCGAGGTGGTTCGTCGGCTCGTCGAGCAGCAGGATGTCGGTGCTGGCAAACAGGATGCGCGCCAGCTCCACCCGACGACGCTGACCACCCGACATCGTGGAGACGGGCTGGGACAGGTCGGCGTTGCCGATGCCGACAGATGCTGCGAACTTCTTGGCCTCGGCCTCGGCCACGTAGCCGCCCTTGGCCTTGAATTCGTCTTCGAGCCGGCCGAACTGGAGGATGAGACGATCTCTTTCGTCTCCGGTCTCCGCCTCCATCTTGAGCCGGACCTGCTCCATGCGCCGCTGCATGGATCCGATGTCTCGTGCCATGAGAACTCGCTCCAGGGCGGTGACACCCGGCTCGTCGAGTTCGGGAAGCTTGCTCTCCTGGGAGAGATAGCCGATTACTCCAGAACGGGCGAGCTTGCCCTCGTGGGGAGCGGTTTCACCTGCCAGGCACTTCATGAGAGTTGTCTTGCCGGCGCCATTGGGGCCCACGAGACCGACCTTGTCGCCGGGATGAACGGCGAAGGAAGCGTCTTGGAGGAGGGTCTTGATACCCGCCTCTATAGAGAGGTTTCGCGCGATGAGCATGGTGGGAAAGCGTACCGGCCTACAGACAACAGGCGTGGGTGCCGATAACTGGCTGATGCACGTACGAAACGTCTTCGCCGCCGCCGTTATCGCCCTCGCCGCATCGGCATGTGGCGGCGGCAGCGACAGCGACGTCCCGGTGACCGATTCCGCGGATCCGGTAACGCCCTACGGAATCGTGGTCGACAAGGCCAACACCGTTGCCGACCAGGTAAACCAGAGAACCGCAGACCTGGAGAGCCAGCTCCAGCCCTAGAAGGCGTGTCGGGTGGCTTCGAGCTAGTTACCGCGTCGCCGGCAACCTGTCCTCGGCCAACCGCCAGCCCAGGACACGCGAGGCCGGAGCGGCGACGCCCAGGATCTCGAGCGCGTCGTGGCGCCACTCGTAGATCGCGCTCTGACCGAACCGGTGCCCAACGGCGATGGCGGTTTCCCGGGGAAGGCCAGCCACAAGCAGCCCGGGCTCGGGTATCGACCCGTCCGACGCGCTGCCGATTGTCTCAAGGGTCTCAACGCCAAGAGTTCGCACGACATCGACCAGCGACCGGTGCCGGTCAGCATTGGCAGCAGCATCACTCACCACTCCGCCAGGGTTGTAGGCGGTCACGATGTGGACGGCCCGGCGGAAAGGAAAGCTCGAACCGACATCTCCTGTCGGCTGCGGATGCAGAACGCGGGTGCCGTCCTCGAAGGAGATCGTGACCACGGCGCGGGCGAAACAGTCAACCAGCTCGTTTTCCACGGAAGGGACCCTAAGGGAATCGTTCAAGGGGGGCTTCAGCCCCAGTGGCGGAGTCGGGTCACTGTCACTCGTAGCGGCGTGGAGAACTCGGCGTCGTACGCAGCGAGCGACGAGAACAACCGAGCCATCTCGTCTGTGTACTTGGCGAAGTAAGGCGCGTTCTCGCTGGGTGGAGGCATCTTCATGTCCACTGCGGCGGGCCTTCGAGAGTGACCATGGTGTCGCCCCTGAAGTCACCCCGAGGGTTGAAGGCGGCGCGTGGGTTGATCGCAAGATTCGCCATGCGGGACGCGGTGGGGCTCGAGTAGACGACGAGGTCGTCATCTTCGCGGATGAACCAGATCGCCGAGTTCTGTGGCTGATCCGACGGTGCGACCGTCGTTAGCCAGCCGATGAACTCATGCTCCATGAGTTCGAGAACACGCGACTGCGGCATCAATGAAGCCTGGGGAGGCCTTTCGCCTCTGGTGCGGCCTTTGTGGAGCGAACAGGCTCGAAGTCGATGTCAAGGGAGGAAGCATGAAGAAGTGGTTGATTCTCGCCGCGTTCGTGGCTGGAGCCGTCGGCCTGGCACGCCTGGCGAGCCGTCGGGAGGCCGAAGGCAGCCGTCCGACGATATGGGACAAGCTCGGAGCCCAGATGGAGGAGATGCCTGAGGGCTTTCCGCCTCGGGTGATGTTCGACAATGTGGCCAAGACCAACGAGACGACACAGAAGATTCTCAACATCCTCGAGGAAAAGGGCGCTGCGGAAGAGCTCGACCTGACAGTGGCAGGGAAGAGCGGCAATGACTGACCTGCGCCCTTCCGAGACTGCCGCTCCGAAGGATCGTCTCACAGAGAAACAGCGGAGAGAACAAGTCTGGGAAGACTGGTGGACAAGTGATCGGCTGGACGGATTTGGCTGGGCGGCACTCTTCCTCTGGGGCGCACTTGTGCTCATATCCCAGTTCACCAGTTTCAAGGATGACTACGACCGGTGGGAAGGCTGGGGGGTCTTCTTTGTCGGAGCCGGCGTGATCGTGCTCGTTGAGGCGGCTGTTCGACTGCGTATGCCCAAGTACCGCTCCAAGTTCGGGTGGACGCTGTTCTGGGGTACCGCCTTTCTCGCCATCGGATTGGGTGAGTTGGTGAGCCCTATTTGGTACGCCTTGCCCTTGGTCGCCATCGCTGTCGTCATCTTGAAGGACACGCTCACCCGCCGCGAGTGATCAAGCCCTCAAGCTGAGTGAAGAGCGAGGATCAAGGAGGTTCAAGCATGACAGCCCTGGCTACACGGATCACGAGCACTGTCGACACGCACCCCCGGATGATCGCTGGAGTGCTGGGAGGAGTGGTCCTGGTGTTCCCAGCCGCCTGCCTGCTCCACGATGTCATCCCCATCTGCCACTGGGTCTTCAGATGTGATCACCGGATGCACTGATCGGATAACGCCGCCACTCGGCGTTCCCGTGCAGCCGGGTCGTACTTACGCTGAGCTCCTCGGTCCGCTTAGAACCACCATCGGTGTCTGGGGATAGCCGCCCCAATCACGGGTTGCGGCGAAAGAGGCCTCTTAGGGCGCGGAACGGCGCTCCGAGTGCATACATCCCTGACCTGATGGCGGCGTTGTGGCGAAGGTTCTTGGTCTGTGACCATTGGCGCTTGGGGTCAACGCACACGACCTCCTGGGAGACCTGTCCGTCGCTTCCGAAGTGAGCTGCGACAGATCGCAGGGTGTACTGCCACATCTTGTCTTCCTTCCGACCGGCGAACAGCGCGAACGCTGCCTCGTAGATCGGATCACCTGTCCTCATCAGCACCTGTACTTGAGCCTTGGTGGCATCTTCGTCCTCGAAGGCGCTGAACGTGATCCAGCCCGCGAAAGGATGGCCTTGCGGCGTCATAAAGGTGAACGAGCGCTGGTCTGCGAAAACCACCATCACCCCGGTAGACAGCTTCACCCCACCCTGGGAGGAGTTGATGACCGCGACGTCACCCGCGTTCAGTTTGCTGAAAGGCGTGTACAGATTGTCTTTTGGCGGCCAGAACGAGGAGTAGTTCTCCTTCCAGGACCCAATGACTTCCTCGGGAGTTGCCGATTCGCTGACCTGTACGCGGTACGTCTTCTGCCACATCTTCCCGAAGCCCTGGAGGGCACCTGCCAGCTGCCGGCCCTCCACATTGAGATTGAGCGCCTCCGCGGGGAGGCCCGAAACCTCCAGACCCTCTGTCGGCTTGGCCCACCCCTCGTCCGGTTGTGCGTTGTCCTCTTCGTTGCTCATCTGGCGCTTGTCCTCCTTGCGGTCAACCGGCACTCAGCGCTTCGGCCTCGCTGCCGTAAACGACTATCGCTTCATCGATTCTCGTCAGCTGAAAAATCTCCCGGTAGTGGTCTGTGAGTCCGTAGGCGCATAGCCGTTGCTTGTTGCGGTTGGCTCGGATCAACATCGTGACCAGCAAGCCGATCCCAGAGCTGTTCATGTACTCAAGGCCGGTGAAGTTCAAGATCACTGAAACCACCCCGTCGGCGCTGGCCTCTTCATAGGCCGCAACCAGTGCCTGGTCGGCGGTGGCGTCGACCTCTCCGTTGATATCGATGACGGCGGCCGACTCACTCGGTCGCCGCACCGCCAGGATCAGTTTTTCAGTCATTCATCCCTCCCTTTCTGAGAGCGAGCTCTCGCGAGCTACCGTCATTGAGCTGCGTTGGGTCGAAGCGTCGTCGCAGTACGGCCCGAAAGCGTCGAGGTTGCCGAGCATCAGCGAACTATCCATGAAGATGCACCACTAGTTCGACTGTCGTATGGGTCTCGCCTGCGATGGTGCGCACCTCATCGACCATGTTCTCGATGAGTAGAAGACCCCAGCCGCGCGGGCTCCGCTCCCCGCTGAGACGCTCTTCTAGATCGGGCGATTGGGACTCGAGCACCTCCTCGAGATGGCCGGTATCTGTGATCGAGACGAACAGCCGCCCGGGTGCGGTCGCCACCAGGAAGTGGACGGGTAGCTCCGGTCGGTTCTTGTTGCCGTGCTCGACCGCGTTGAGCGTCGCTTCGGCAACCGCTGTCTCGAGGCGTTCTCTTTGCCGGTCGTCGATCAGCGCGCCGACGACGCTACCGACTCGCTGTGAGGCGATCCGATCTGCTCCAGCCTCACTGCTCAGCGTGAACTCGTCCACCACCACTCGACCTGGCGGTGGTGCGGGGCCAGTTGCCGCGCTGAGGCGCCGCAAGGCGACCAATGTGACATCGTCCTCGAGGCCGTTGGCGGGCGCGGTGAACTCTGCCAGTTCCGCCATCAGATCGCCGAGCAAGCCTTGAGTGACGCGTCGATCTCGGATCCACGTCATCAGGCGTGGCTTGCCGAACATCTGCCCAGCCAGATCGTGAGCCTCGGTGAGACCGTCGCTATAGAGCAGCAGGCTCTCGCCCGGTTGGATCACCACCTCCACCTCTTCGTACTTCATCCCAGGCATCAGCCCGAGAGGCATTCCGGTTGCCTTGACCTCCCGAATCTCGTCCGACCAGATGAGCGGGAGGTTGTGGCCCGCGTTGGCGTAGGAGAGGACACCGCTCACGGGATCGACCACCGCGTATAGGCACGTTACGAACATGCTCTCCGGAGTATCCGGCACCAACAGATCGTTGACGCGTTCTAGCACGCGCCCCGGCTCGCGAGTGCCCGACGCGGTGGCAACGCCGCGCAGCATGCTCCGACAGGTTGCCATCACCATGGCGGCAGGGACCCCCTTGCCGGAGACGTCCGCGACGACAACCGCCCACCTGCCATCGGGGAGCTCGATGAAGTCGTAAAGGTCTCCGCTGACCTCGCGCGCCGGCTGATAGTGCGCGGCAAGCTCCCAGCCTTCCAGCTGGGGCAGATCCTTGGGCAGGAGGTCGCGTTGGATGCTCTCGGCCAGCTGCAATTCCTGCTGCAGGCGTTGCCTCTCCGCGGCCTGCTCAGCCTGTTGCTCAACGAGCTGGGCATAGCGAATGACCGGGGCTGCACTCTCGGCAAGCCGGCGGAGAAGTTGATGGTCAAGGCCCGAGTAGGCCCGATCGCCCAGCCGTGGACCCAGTTGGAGGACGCCAACCAGCTCCTTGTGGCTGACGAGAGGAACCACGAGGTCGACCCCCTTGGTCACGAGAGCGATCGCCGCAGCATGGCTTTGGGCAGCCAGGGGAATCGGACTATTCCCGGCATCTAGATAGACATCGGCCAGAGCGTCATGCTCGGCGGAAGCCCCCTCATCCACCAGTTCGAGATAGAGGTCCACCGCCGAAGGGCTGAGTGTCTCTCCAACCACATCGATGAGATCCCGCTCGAGCTCCGCCACATCAGACTGATCTCTGATCCGCTCGGCGAAGGCATCGACCGTGCGGTCAGCGTCGTACTTCTGGCGATAGAACCGCCTGTCGACCTGCGATTGCACTCTGGTTCGCAGCGGCTGGAAGAGGCCAACCATGAGCATGCCGGTCAGAGCCACGCCGAATCCTGGGCCGAGAGTGCTCTCGGCGAGGTTGCCGGCGATGACGGCGGCGACGACGAGCGCCAGGCCGATGACTCCCGTCAAAGTGCCGTAGACAAGGGCCCTGTTGAGGATCAAGTCCATGTCCCACAACCGGTACCGAGTTACCGACACGACGATCGACACCGGGAAGAGGACGACCGCCAGCGTAAGAAGGCTCAGCAGGTTGAGATCGTAGATGGCTTGAAGGCGGGGGGTTACCACCACAAGGCCGAGGTCGAAGTTCTGAGAGAGATCCGGGTCGATGATCCAGATGAGACCAAAGACCGCGACCACAGTGAAGAGCGAGATCACTACCAGACGAGTCTGACTTCTCACGTGTGTGCTCGAAACCCTGAAGTAGCGGTAGACCTGCGCTACAACCACCGCCAATGCCAGGCCCAACGTCCACACCACCTGAAGGCTCTCGGGCCACTCGGCGACGTCGAAGACTGCAATGCCCGGAAAGATGGCCCACAGAACAACCTCAGCGCTGAAGAGGACCGCGACCACGCGCATCCATTTAGCGGCGAACCGGCCTTCAGGGAACAGGAAGGCGAAGAGAACGATGGCGACTCCGGCGATGGAACGCCAGAACTCGGGGCCGGCGTCGAACACGCCCAAGGAGTGGACGGCCACCTCCCAGTCAGGCCTGGTCTGAGCAAGGACGCTGGACGGCGCGAACAACGCTGCCCCTGCGGCGAGCAGGGTTGCCGAACTGAGGGTCGCCACCCAATCGCGAGACTTCCTCAGGAAGAGAAGCGCGCCGGTGACAAAGAACAAGACAAATCCGGTTACGTGCACAGCGATCTGCCCTGCTTTGAGCACACCGGCGCCGAGGAGCCGCTCCTCGAGTTGTCGCGCCAACTCTGGCTGAACGGCAAGGGCTCCCTGAGACTCCACAAGTCCGAGATCTCCCCCGAAGAAGGCGTCGAAACTGGCGGCCGCGACGGCGGTTACCAGAGCCGCCAGTGCAAACCATCCGGCCCTCACCAACCACAGGCTGGGTCCCTCGAGCGTGGTCGCTCGATCAACGACTAGGGAGGTGGTCATGGACCTACTCCTTGAGGTCGGGTGAGGCTCACGAGGCGCGCCATGTCATCTTCATCGAGAGCGAACATCTCAGGGTGGTCCTGTCTGAAACCGTCGGACATGGCATAGTCGCCAAACGACACTGCCGAGTCGCCGGCGGCCTCGAATGCCGGTTGTACCGTCGGGAGATCGTGGCACTCGCCGCAGAACGGAGAAAAATGGCGGACAGGGTATGCGTTGTGGGTGAACGGATCGATCACCGGGGCCTCTTCATCGCCGGTGCCGTGACATTCGAGGCAGCTGCCCTGCGATGCCGATTCGATGCTGTGAGGGACCGGCGGCGCGATCGAGTCGGCAAGGCCGGTGCTACAGACGCCGAGCAGCAAGGCAAGACCGAGCGCCGGTGCCATGGCTGCGACGCGTGTCCGTCGCTTCGCCAAGGCCGGGGAAACCACACCGGTAGGCGCAGCAGCGATGTCGCCGGCAGCCTCCAGCGGGATACGAACCCAGAGGACGATGTAGTAAAGAAGGCCCACCAGGAAGAAAGCGCTCAGAACGAAGAGGATTCGTACGAACAGGACCGTTACTCCGAGATAGCGGGCAACTCCGGCGGCCACTCCGCCGATGAGGCGGCCACGGCGTGCCCGCCGCAGCTCTGGAGCAACGGGCGTGTCCGCGCTTGTTCCTGGCACGGACACCACTGGGCTGCGAGCTTCCCGGAGACGAGCCCGTTCCGCTGTCACCAACCAGGCGACCGCCCACATCAGCACGAGGACGCCACCCACGTAGGGACGCGCTGACGCATCGAAACGGAACCGCAACGACGCTATCCCGTAGACCACCATCGACAAACCCGTGGTCCATGCCGCGAGGGGCCACCCCCTCACCCGCAACGCAGCGAGGTAGCCGGTGGCCAGCAGCGCCAGACCGAAAGCAGCCATTCCCCCCCAGTGGCTTTGGTGGAAGCGCACGTTGTTGGCGGCCTTGTCGAACTCTTCGGAGAACGCGATGAGGGCAGGGAGGGTCAACATCACCATGAGGAAGAGGAGTCCGCCGGCCGGACTCACCCGGGGTCGAAAGATCTCCTGCCGCGACGGATGCAGCATCGCGATCGTCACTGCCGGAACCAGATAGATCAGCGTCGTCCACTCCCATCCGGTTGAGGCGGTCACTACGACCGTGAGAATCAAGACGACGGCAACCGCCTGCTGCATGCCTGCGATGTGGCGTTCGGGCGATCGCAACTGGACGATCACACCCACCAGCACCATCGCCAACAGCATGCCGAAAGTGATCTCGTGCACACGATGCGAGATGTTGTCGTCGAAATCGACGAACCATCCCAGGAACAGAGAGCTGAAAGGACTGAACAGATAGAGGAAGGCCGCGAAGGCCACAGTCAACGACACGAAGGCCGTACGCCGTCGGCCCCCGCTGCCGCGTCCCGGCGCCTGCGCAGCTATCGGCTGTGGCTCCATGGTTTGGGCGATACTCCCCTGCTACTCGACAATGATCGCTATTTCGTCCGTCAGGTCCAGAGCCGTGTGGCTACCGTCGGCCACCTGCAGGCACAACGTATGTTCACCAGGTTCGAGCTCGAGAAGCGCTGTCTCTTGACCCCCTCCGAAGTGGAGATGTTCACCATCGGCTCCGACTGTCAGGCGGGGCTGCACACACGGCCGATCGATGATGATGTGGAAGTGCCCACGCCCATCACCCACTCCCTCGCTTGCCGGCTCGATTATGAACCCCTCGGCCCCCATGACGACCGGGACCGGACTAACGACTACCGCCTCATCGCGGGGCTCCTCGAAGAATACCCTTCCCTCGGCATCGGATGCACAGGCCGCAGTCGCCATCGCTAGCAAGACTGCCGCAAAGACGTACCGAGCCGCAGATCGTTTACCGATTCCCATCGACGCCTCCCTGGTTTCTGAGCCCACTATCCGCTAACAGCGTCCGCCAGGCGTTACGAAAGTCGGTCATTCCGAATTTGGCGCGCCTAGCTGTACCGTTACCTGCATGCAGATATCCAGTTTTCGTCACGCAACCGAGCCCCCGCCAGCGAGGCCAGCATGGCGGGACTGACGATCAATCTGCTGGGCCCCCCTGTGGTCGAGTCCGATGGGATCCCGATCGAGGTTGACACCCGCAAGGCCGTGGCACTGCTGGCCTACTTAGCTGTCACCGGCAGGGCTGAGACACGCGACAGCCTCTCCGTGCTGTTGTGGCCCGACAACGACCACTCACGGGGTCGCGCCGCTCTTCGTCGCACCTTGTCAGTGCTGCGCAAAGCCCTCGATCATCGCTGGCTCGTGATCGAGGGTCAGACTGTGGCGCTCCCGATTGGCAGCGATATGCGGATCGACGTCCGGCTGTTTGAGGATCGGCTCGCCGCCACCAAGCTGCACCCTCATCCAGCTTCCGCTGTCTGCAACCAGTGCCTGCAGTTTCTCGAGGAGGCCGTTGCCCAATACCGCGGTGACTTCCTCACCGGCTTCACGCTGCGGGATAGCGCGAACTTCGACGACTGGCAGCTCGCGCAGGGTGAGCACCACCGAAGAGAATTCACGGGTGCGCTCAGAGACCTGACCGATTCGTACAGGCGTCTCGGAAGATCTGATGACGCCATCGCGGCTTTGAGCAGATGGCTCGAAGCCGATCCACTCGTGGAGTCGGCTCATCGCTCACTCATGGAGGTCTACGCGTCAGCAGGTGATCGATCGCGCGCTCTAGAGCAATACCAGAAGTGCATACGGGTCCTCGACCGAGAACTCGGAGTCTCTCCACTAGAGGAGACCGTCGACCTGTACCACGAGTTGAAAGTCGGACGGATCCCCGTCCGGGCCAAGGCGCAGCCGACCAAAGTGGAGTCACTTGTAGACAGCGAGGCTCGCCCGCCATCTCGTCTCCGAGCTCCCCTCGTTGGCCGAGCGAGCGATCTCGAAACAGTCTCCGTCGAGCTTGCTAGAGGCAATCGGCTGATCGCCATCGAGGGCGAAGCCGGAATCGGCAAGACTCGCCTCGCAGAGGAGGTCCTCGCCGCGGCGGCGGCACAGGGAATCACAGTCATCGCGGCGCACTGCCATCAAGGAGAGGAGGATCTCGCGTTCGGAGTCCTCGCCGAGTTGCTAACGATCGGTGGCCGTGCCGAGGACGCCCGGACGCGTCTCGCCTCGATTCCCTCCTTTGCCGTTGGCGAGGCGTCATCGCTGGCTCCGTCACTCGGTGACCTCGTCCCCGCCATGCCACCGCACGTGCCTCTCTCTGGAGCGGCGGCCGATGCTCGGCTGCTTGATGGGGTTGCGGAGGCGTTGCGAGCCCTCTGCGGCGAAGGCGGAGTTCTCTTCATCGATGACGTCCAATGGGCCGACGCGGCGTCCCTCAAGGTCTTGGGATACATGGTTCGTCGCCTGCCTGAAAGCGGGCCCTCTATCCTGGTGACGTCACGAACCGAGGCGCTGCGAGCAGACCACCCGCTGCACGAGATGCTGCATACGGCTCGCCGCAATGGAGCATCCGCCTCTCTGTCTCTGGCCCGACTCGACAGAGATGAGGTCGCCGAGCTGGTTACGGCAGCTTCGCCGCACGCAGCGGCACAACCCGACCTCGACATACTGTTCGAAGAGACAGAGGGAGTTCCCTTCTTCGTCGTCGAGTATCTGGATGCCTTTCGGCTCGATGGCGAAATCGATAGTGGTCGACTCCCAGTCTCCGTTCGCGACTTGCTCTCGTCGAAGCTGGCGGGACTAACCGAGATGGGGCGCCAAGTCGCGGCAACGGCTTCTGTGGTCGGACGAGCCTTCGACCTGGATCTGGTCCGGGAGGTAAGCGGGCGAAGCCCGGAGGAGGTCGTGGAGGCGGTAGAGGAGCTCTGCCAACGCGGAGTCCTAGGAGCGCCCAGCGGGGACTCCTCCTCGTTCGACTTCGCCCACGACAAGCTCAAGGAAGTCGTCTACGAGGACACGAACCCAGCGCGCCGCCGACTCCTCCATCGCCGAGTCGCCTCTGCTCTGGTGGGTGTCACCCGATCCGGCACCGCTGCTCCGTCCGCCGAGGTTGCGCGGCACTACCAACTCGCTGGTGACGACGCAGAGGCTGCCGCTCACTATCTCGAGGCCGGCCGTCGCGCTTTCGCCATGCATGCCAACACTCAAGCCAAGGAATATCTGCTAACTGCATTGGCACTTGGTCACACCGAAGAGGGCTCTATTCACAGAGAGATCGGTGACATCGAATTGCTCGCAGGCGACTACCAGGCAGCGCTGTCCAGCTACGAGCGTGCCGCCGCCATGAGTAGCCCGGACGCAAGGCCCGATGTCGAGCGTCGGCTGGGTGCCCTGCATCATCGCACAGGTCAGTTCGACTCCGCTCGCGCCTATTTCCAAACTGCCCGCGACTCGCTTGTTGCTGGGGAGCGAACCGCCGCTGCCTCCATGACCTCTGCCGACTGGGCATTGACCGAAATCAAGGTCGGCAACCTAGGCCGTGCCCGCTTTCTTGCGGAGGAGGCGATGGAGTTGGCCCTTCTCAGCGAGGACTCCGGCGCCCTGGCCCAGGGACACAACACGCTCGGCATCCTGGCGACGGAAGAAGGCGACTATCCGGGAGCTGCGCACCATCTCGAGCAGGGCCTGGCGATGGCGGATGAGGTTGGTGGCGGTGCCATCAGGGTGGCTGCTCTGAACAACCTTGCTCGTGCCACTGCACGAATCGGCGATCTCGATCGTGGACGGGCATTGGCCGAGGCAGCACTTGAAGAGAGCGTTGCCATCGGCGACCGTCATCGCGAGGCTGCTCTCCACAACAACCTTGCAGACCTACTCCACGCGACAGGCGACGTCGACGAATCTATGAAGCATCTCAAGAAGGCACTTCAGGGCTTCGCAGAGATCGAGCTCGGCGCCGATCTGTCGCACCCCGAGATATGGAAGCTGGCCCAGTGGTGAGGTTGAAGCCGGCCTGATACTGGGTCCATTTCGTAACGGTCGCGTAACGCGACGATGTCATCCTGTCCTCATGAACGGATCCGAGGAGGCGAGGACATGTTGACACAGAGCATCACCCGGTGGAGAGGAGAGACTGATCGAGAGCGATCTGCGCTGCTGCTCGCACTCTTGGTGGGGTTCCCTCTCTTCGCGACGTTGAACGGCCTGTTTCTCTTCACCCCCGTCGTCGGCATCGTGGGGATGGCGATACTCGTGGCAGTTGGGGTCAATGCTCTGATCCACGTCCGACGGGCACCTCGGTTGGTGCTGTCGGGATTGGCTGGAGGGGGCATAGCCGGACTTGTCGCTCTAGGGGCGGGCTCTCGCCTCGCGATGCGGGTCGTGTCTATCACCGGCGGCAGGCGGGAAGTGAGTGCCGACGGCACGATGTTCCTCCTCATCGCCGGCGCCATGTTGGGAGCGATTATCGGCCTGTCCCTGGCCGGCGTTCTCCGCCTGTGGCGGGTGCGCGGTTGGGTCGTCGGCACCATCCTGATGGTGTTCTTCGGTTCGTTGTTGCTGGTCGGGTCCGATACGCGAAGCGAGTTGTTCGATGAGGGGCTGGGCATCTGGTTGAACCTGCCCATGTTCCTCGGCGTCTTCGTCCTGTACGGAGTCCTGGCCGTCCAGTCGATCGGTTGGGTCGATGCCAGGCTGCCGACTATCGGAATGGCTCGATATCCCATGCCTGAGCGGCCTTGAGGCGAGTGGCAAGGCCAACTATGCGCACAACTGCTGCTCGCACCTCCGGCATGGTCTTGTTGGCGTTGGCTGCCGCCGCCTGTACCCCAGGACGGGCCGACATCTCGACTCCTGGCCCAGAAGGACCAGCGGCGTCGTCCACGCTGACGACCGACCCTCCGCCTGCCACGACGACCAGCCAGGCCCCGACCGATGACCGACGGCCGGTGATCCTCGATTACTCGCCAACCGTCTCCGACCTGGGTGCGTTGGCACTCCTCGCAGCTCACCCTGACATACGCCTCATCGCCGTCACACTGCCCGGAACCGGTGAGTCCTACTGCGAGCCCGGGGTCGCACACACCAGAGGCGTCCTCGTTCAGCTGGATCAGAAGGACATCCCGGTCGCCTGCGGTCCCGACGATCCTCTGTCAGGATGGAACGCCTTCCCGACCTCTTGGAGGATCGCTTCCAACGAGATGGAGCTCCCGATCGCCGAGCCGAACGAGACGCGCTCCGCGCCTGATCTGATCGTCGATCTGGTGCGCTCATCCGACGTTCCAGTCGAGATCGTTGCGGTCGGACCACTCACCAACGTGGCCATCGCTCTCCAGTCCGCACCCGATATGACGTCGAATGTGGCCGGGATAACCATCATGGGTGGCGCCGTAGACATCGCTGGAAACGTCTTCAGAAACGAGGTCGCCGAGTGGAACATCTGGGTGGATCCGACCGCCGCCGGTGTGGTCCTCGCCTCAGGAGCGCCGGTCACCTTGGTTCCCCTGAACGCCACCAACCACACCCCGACCGGACGGATCTTCTACGACGCGCTCCTAGCTGCCGAGAGCACACCTGAGTCAAGCCTCGTCAGCGGCATATGGAGGGCCGCCGAGGAGCAGGTGACCAATCCCGACGGTTTCTGGTTCTTCTGGGACGAGTTGGCGGCGGCCGTGCTGGTAGACAGCTCCATCGTCAGCTTTGAGACTCGCACCCTCGTGGTCGACGATGACCTTCGCGAGAACAAAGGCTGGACCAGAGAAGACCCGTCGGGCACTGCAGTGAGAGTGGCAGTGAGCTCGAATCGCCTTGCCTTCGAGACCCTCTTTCTCGAGACGCTCGTCGGCGGTCCCGTCGACCTCGGCTATCTCGAGGCGACTCCCGCTGAGATCACCTATCTAACCGAAGTCGCTGCGATCGCAGATGAAACGCAGGTGGCGATCGACGATCTGTTCGAAGCTGCAGCTGCCGACATCGATCCGAGCCAGGACGATGACGAAGGATTCTTCCTGCTCCTCCTGACGATCCTGTCCCAGGCCGTCGACGGCCCACTCGCCGAGCAGTTGATGGGCCTGGCGGCGCTCGACGTTCCACCAAGCCTGGCAGAGAATCACCGGCAATACCTCGCGGCCTTGAGCGGCTTGATCGATTCGCGCGACGAGATGATGGCCGTGCTTGAAGCTGATGGCACCATCGATGCCTTCGAACAGTTCCTAGAGCCATCAACGGAGGCATGTCTCGCGATTCAGCGGGAAGCCGACGTCCGTCTCCTTGACATCGATGCCATGTGCTTCTGATCGCTGGGCAGGCAGTCTTCGCTCCGAACACAAGGTCCCCCTACCGGCTTGCCAACCAGCGGCCCCAGTCCCGGAGTCTCAGTAGCACTTGGGTAACAATTGCCCATCGGAGCCGAAGTAGGTCAGTGGCACAACAAGACCACCACCAAAAGGTCACCGGCGCCTCTCAAGTGCCCGGGGCAGGGCTCGAACCTGCACGCCCCGAAGGGCCGCGGATTTTAAGTCCGCTACGTCTGCCAATTCCGTCACCCGGGCAGCCCCAGAAGCTTACGGTTCATGGCCCGCAGCTACGGGAGGGGCGGCTCCCGCCACTCGGCGTTCACCGATCCGTCGGAGAGAACGCAGGGCGCCGTGCAGTCGAGTGGCTCGACTCTTGGCGCGGTCCACTCCCCTGCCGGGTTGTCGCCGCCCGCCGCGTAGTCGGCGTAATGAGCGTGCAGGCATTTGAGGCCCGCACCCTTGATGCCGGCGACACCCCCTGCGTCATCGCCGCGGTCAGCCGCGTACCTGACGTGGGCGTCTCGCATGCGCTGTGCAAGCTCAGGAGTCTCGTCGAGCAGCCGCTGCGCTTCCACCACCCCTCCGGCAGCCTCTACTCGACCAATCCGTGCCACGGCGAGCGGGCAGGTCAGCCAGTACCGCGTCGGGAACGGCGTCCCATCTTCGAGGGCCGGCGGCATCCTCGCCACAACGGGGAGGCGGAGATGACAGCGGACGACAACATCGGCCTCGGCGCGAGAAGGCCGTCCTATCTGGGCGGAGATGACCGCCCGCGTCACGGATCGAGGTCTTGTCCGGTCAGGAAGTCGGTTATCGGATCCCACCAATGGCGACGCGGCGCCTCGACTGTGGCCTCGGGAACGGTCGGTGCCACGGAACCAGGCTTCGTCACCACGACGTAGGCCACCTCACCAGGACGCACATACCCGAACTCCTCGCGAGCGAGACGCTCGACCTCGTCGGGGGCTTCGAGGAGGAGAGCAGCTTCTTCCAGACGCGTCGTCTCGCTCTCCAAGGCAGCGAGCTTCTCCTCGGAGAGCGCCACGGCTCGCCCCTGCGCGATGATCTGGCGGAAGGGCAGGATGCCGGACATCGTCGCGGCTAGAGCGAACAACAGCAGCAAAAGCAACGGAGAGCGCCTCATCGCAGGACATCCCATCCGGCGAAGCGGGCGCCACCACCCAGCTGCTCCTCGATGCGAAGGAGCTGGTTGTACTTCGAGGTTCGCTCTCCTCGAGCCGGTGCCCCGGACTTGATCTGGCCGGCGTTGGTGGCGACGACGAGGTGGGCGATGAAGGCGTCCTCGGTCTCTCCAGAGCGATGGCTCACCATGCGGCCGTAACCGGCGCTGGCCGCCATCTCCATCGTGGTGAGCGTCTCGGTGACGGTGCCGATCTGGTTGAGCTTGATGAGGATGGCGTTGGCAACGCCTTCGTCTATGCCGCGCTTGAGCAGGTCACGGTTGGTAACGAAGATATCGTCGCCGACCAGCTGCACCTTGCCCCCGAGAACGGTCGTCAGCTCACTCCACCCCTCCCAGTCGTCTTCGGCCAGACCGTCTTCGACCGACACCAGGGGGTAGGCGGAGACGAGCTTGTCGAGGTAGGCGACCATGGCGGTGGCGTCGAGGGCCTTGCCGTCGATGTGGTAGCGGCCTTCCCGTCGGACTTCGTTAGCCGCGACGTCGATTGCCACTGCGATGTCCTTACCCGGCTCGTAGCCAGCAGCCTCGATGGCCTCGACGAGGAGCTCGAGGGCCATCTCGTTCGCCCCCAGGTCCGGAGCGAAGCCACCCTCGTCGCCGACGTTGGTGGCGAGGCCGCGGCCGGCCAGCACCTTGTGGAGGGCGTGGTAGGTCTCGACGCCGGCCCGTAGCGCATCCGAGAACGTCGCGAAGCCTCCGGGGACCAGCATGAACTCCTGGATGTCGACCGAGTTGGCGGCGTGGGCCCCCCCGTTGAGCACGTTGAGGCAGGGGATGGGCAGCAGGTGGGCGCCGGGACCGCCGAGGTAACGGAACAGGGGAAGGCCTGATCCGGCGGCGCTCGCCCTGGCTACTGCCAACGAAACGGCGACGATGGCGTTCGCTCCGAGCTTGGCCTTGTTGGGCGTTCCGTCGAGATCGATCATCGTCTGGTCGACGCTGGCCTGATCGGTGGCGTTGCTCCCGATCAAGGCAGGGGCGATCGCCTCATTGATGTTGGAAATGGCCCGCAACACGCCCTTGCCGCCGTAGCGGTCTCCGCCATCTCGAAGCTCGAAAGCTTCGAGCGCCCCGGTGGACGCTCCCGAGGGTGCCGCCGCACGGCCAAAGGCTCCGCCAGCTAGCAGCACCTCGGCCTCAACGGTCGGGTTTCCCCGGGAATCCAGGACTTCGCGGGCCCGAACGCTCTTAATCGTGCTCACGGGCCTCCTCGACGCCCAAGGTATCACCGGCCCGTAGGCCGCCAAACGGTTTAGCCCTTGGCCCGCTCCCATAGAGCGTCCAGTTCCTCCAGCGGCTTCCCCGCGAGCGGGCCGGATGCCTCCATCGATCGAAAGCGATCGGCGAAGCGGTCGGCGGCGTGACGCAACGCCAACTCCGGTTCTATCTCGAGGTGGCGAGCCAGATTCACAATGGAGAACAGCAGGTCGCCGAGCTCATCGCTGCGCTGTCCGGGTTCGTCGGCCGCCGCCAACTCAGCCGCCTCTTCGGCGATCTTGTCGAGCGGCCCCGCGGCATCTGGCCAATCGAAGCCCTGCGATGCCGCTTTCCTCTGGAACTGCAGCGCTCGCATCAGCGCCGGCAGCGAGGCCGGAACGCCGTCCATCGCCGACTCCCGCCCCTTCTCTTGACGCTTGCGCTCGTCCCACTGGCCAAGCGCCTCCGTGGCGCTCGGAGCGTCGGCATCGCCGAATACATGGGGGTGACGCCTCACCAGCTTGCGCCTGATCTGCTCGGCGATCTCCTCGACGTCGAAGCCGGCTGCTTCGCTGGCCAGGGTGGCGTGGAAGATCACCTGTAGGAGCAGGTCGCCGAGCTCCTCCTCGAGGGCGGCGTACGCACCGAAGTCGGGCTCGCCTGCGGGCGCCGATGGTGGCAGAGCCGAGATGGCGTCGACTACCTCGTAGGCCTCTTCGACGAGGTGCTGCACAAGCGAGTGGTGCGTCTGTTCTCTGTCCCACGGGCACTCCTGTCGCAAGCGACGATTGACCGCGATCAGGCCAGGCCACCCAGCCGGCGGCGGGTCGAGGAACAGCGTCGTTCGCTCGTCGACATCTGCAGAGTGGAGATCGCCGAGGGGCACAACGGTGGTCGTCTCTCTGGGCGATCCCGCGTCTCGGATCACCGTCACCCCAACATCGGGCTCGAGGACCCGGCTCAGTGCGTCCTTGACGTCCGCTGCCACCCGCGGTCTGTCGACGTGCCCGATGATTGTCGGCAGGTGCAGCAGTAGCGGGTCTGGCAAGGAATGGGCATCGAGCAGTTGCATGCCACGGGCGAGAGGGTCTAGTCCAGCAGCAGCCAGCACGGGCTCGAGAAAGGAGCCGCCGAGGATCATGGAAACTGCGATGTCCGACTTGCCCGCCTGCTTGCGGATCTCCACCACCGAACGCTCGCCAACGCCGGGGCCTCCCGGGACTGCGTAGAGGACATCCGATGGAGCCATCTCCAGCACCCGCCTGGCGATCGCGGCGTAGACGTCGTCGAGGTCGTCGGCAGACTCGTAGAGATCATCGCACGCCGTCACGGTGCGCAGCTCGGCAAGGGAGGCCGCCGCCGGGTGACGGAGAGTGCGTACGACAACGGGGCGCTCTCCCGTCAACAGCTCACGGCTGGAGTAAGGAACCGTCTCCCAGTCCGCCGGTCCGAGACCGACGATGGTCACACTCGCCATCAGCCATCAGCGGGAGGTGAGATACCCGCAGCGTCGCTGTTCCAAGTCCCGATCTCTGATGCCACCGTGACGTCGGCGCCGCGCACCGTGTCGTTGAACCAGGTCGACCACAGTGACGAGGCCAGCTCCACTGGGAGGTAGGCCTCGGGATCGGCCTCAACGTCTTCCAGAGTTGGTGCGGTGCGATCGTCAACGATGAGAAGATGGAAGCCGAATTGGGTCTCAACGGGCCCGAACAGTGTGCCGATGGGGGCGACCAGCGACGCGTCCGCGAACTCGGTTACATAACGCGCCGCCAGGCTGCACCCCAGATCGCCGCCGGGGGTCCCGGTGTCGAGGGAAACCTCCGTGGCAACGGCTGCGAAGTCTTCTCCCCCATCGAGTCGAGCGGCAACATCCTGCGCCTCGCCCTGTGTTGCCACGAGGACATGACGCATGCACACCTCTGTTATCTCTTGTGGTCGGTTGTCGACAAGGTCGGCTAGATCCTGTGTTCGCAGCAACTCGGCGATGCCTGCACTTCGCATCTCGAAGGTCTTCGCCTCTCGTCGCAGCAACTCGTCACTTGCCCCGTCGATGCCGAGCGTCTCGTCCAAGGTGGTGTTGTTGGCGGCAAGCGCCTCGTTGAACTGCTCGACCCTGGAGTCGATGAGGGCCGGCTCTATCTCGACTCCGAACTCGTTGGCGAGGCCCTGGGCGATGGCCTCCTGGAAGATCACCCGTGACAGGTCGTCGCGGAAGTACTCGGCGATGATCGCATCCCCGCCGTAGGAAGTACGCAGCGCCAGGATGTCCGTCACGAGGATGTCCTGGCCATTGACGGTCGCGGCGACAGTGTCGTTAGCTGACGAACACGACGCTGCCACGATCAGGGCGACAACGAATATCGGCAGACGGCGCAGATTCACTCCTCGGAGGGAGGCCACAGTGTACGAAGAAGCTCGTGTAGGCGGCCAACGACCGGCGAGTCGGGCAACGGCAGGAAGAGCTCGGAGCCTCGGTAGACATGGCGGGGGGCCAGCCGTTGCAGTCGGACCTCGCCCGACGTGCTGAGGTGGACAGGACTGAGCTTGACTTCCCGCTTCAGCCCGACGATCTCAGCCAACCCGATCCGCTTGGCATCGACCCGCAGGCGGGCGACATCGAGCAACAGCGTGACCTCAGGCGGTAGCGGCCCATATCGATCGTGCCACTCCGTTGCGACGTCGGCGATGGCCTCCTCGGACGAAGCAACTGCCAACCGGCGATAGGCCTCCAACCGCGACCCTTGATCGCTCACGTAGTCCTCGGGGAGGTGAGCGTCGACGGCCAGGTCGATGCGCACCTGCGGCTCAGGGGGCGGCTCGGGCGGACGGCTCTGCAGTTCGGCCACTGCCTCGGCGACCAGCTCGGCATACAGGTCGAGGCCAACTGCGTCGACGTGACCCGATTGCATCTCCCCGAGGATGCTCCCCGCTCCCCGTATCTGGAGATCTCGGTACGCCAGCTCGAAGCCCGACCCGAGGTCGGTGGCCTGGCCGATCGCCTCGAGCCGACGGTACGCCTCGTCCGTCAGTCCGCGCTCGGGGGCGTGGAAGAGGTAGGCATAGGCGCGCTGCGACGACCGGCCGACCCTCCCCCGCAACTGATATAGCTGAGCAAGGCCGAGCATCTCCGACCGTTCGATGATGAGCGTGTTGACGGCCGGAAGGTCGAGCCCCGACTCGATGATCGTTGTGGCGACCAAGACGTCGTACTCGCCGGCCCAGAAATCGAGCATCACCTGTTCCAGCTGACCCTCTGACATCTGGCCGTGGGCAACTGCGTACCTGGCGTCGGGAACTAGCGACCGCAGTCGCTCGGTTGCATGCTCGATCGACTGAACTCGATTGTGCACGTAGAACACCTGCCCCTCGCGCAGCAGCTCTCGTCTGATGGCTGCAGAGACCGTCGGCGAGTCGTATGGCCCGACGTAGGTGAGAATCGGGTGGCGATCCTCGGGAGCGGTCCGGATGTGGCTCACCGGCCGAATGCCGGACAAGGCCATCTCCAACGTCCTCGGGATCGGCGTCGCCGTTAGCGTCAGCACGTCGACGTCGGTGCGCAGCTCCTTGATCCTGTCCTTGGCAGTCACGCCGAAGCGCTGCTCCTCGTCGATCACCAGCAGGCCAAGCTTGCTGAAGGCGATATCGCCGGACAGCAGGCGATGGGTGCCGACGACCACATCGACGTCTCCGGAGGCAAGGCCCACCAACACCTCCTTCTGCTGCCGCCCGGTCAGGAAGCGGCTGAGAACCTCGACCCTTACCCCGAAGCGCCCGAACCGCTCCGAGAAGGTCTCGAAGTGCTGCTGTGCGAGCAGCGTCGTCGGCACGAGGACGGCCACCTGGCTGCCCTGCTCCGCAACCTTGAAGGCAGCTCGCATCGCCACCTCGGTCTTGCCGAACCCGACGTCCCCGAAGATCAAGCGATCCATCGGCGTTACAGACTCGAGGTCTTCCTTGACGTCGGCGATGGCCGTGATCTGATCAGGCGTCTCCTCGAATGGGAAGGCCAACTCGAACTCGCGCTGGAAGGGCGTGTCGCCCGGGTACGCCACCCCGACTGCGGCCGCTCGTTCCTGAGCCAGCCTGACCACCCGCTCGGCGATAGCGGCCAGCTCCTGCTTCACCCTCCCCCTGGTGTTCGACCAGTCGGTCCCCCCCATCCGGGACAATCGTGGCGCCTCGCCTCCGCTGTATCGCCTGACGGCGGCCAGCTGGTCGGTGGGGACATAGAGCCGATCCTTGCCGGCGTAGGCGACAATGAGGTAGTCCCTCTCGATACCAGCGACCGTCTGGGTGGTGAGGCCCTCGAAGCGACCGATGCCGTGATGGTGGTGAACGACGTAGTCGCCGGCCCGCAGGTCGTTGTAGCCGGCTCCGACCTCACTTGCCCGTGCCGTGACGCGACGGTGTGCCCGCTGACGACCGGCGATCTCCCTCTCGCCGAGAACGGCGAGGCTCTCGCTGACGAAGCCCAGGTGGATACCACTCGAAATCACCACCGACTCCACCGAGTCGAGCTCGTGGCGCCGCGGCAGTGAGAAGCCTGCTTCCTCGAGCACGGCGGCGGCCCTGTCGGCTGCGGCCTCGCCATCCATGGCGATCACGACCTCGATGTCGTCGGCTCGGAGCTTCGCCAGAGCAGCTGCCAGCGATGGGGCGTCTCCGGGCACAGCATCAAGGCCTGCCGCTTCCAGCGCCTTGTCCTCCGGTCGGGTCGGCGCGGGCGGTGCCAGCAACGCTCCTTCGACCGAGAGATCGAGGTAGAGCGCGGGATGGTCGCCTGCTTCAGGCGCTTCAGGCCCCCAGGTCGAAGCCAGCGCCGATGCCAGCTCGGCTTCCTCCTTGGTCAGCTCCGTGCTCCTATCGGCGGCCCGAGCCGGATCGAAGACAACAACCGGAACTCTCACTTCCGAGAGAAGGGAGAGTGGGGGCGCCAGCCACGGCAACCACGACTCGATCCCGGCGAACGTCACTCCCTCGGCGATGCGATCCCAAGTCGATGCCGCCCACGGCTCGCTAGCCAAGAGGTCTGCTGCCAGCAGCTGGACGTCTGGATCTGGCCGGAGCTCCCGCGCCGGGTAGGCAACGAGGCGTTCGACATCCATGGTCGAACGTTGGGTCACGGTCGAGAAAATCCTCAGCTCATCTACGACATCACCGAAGAAGTCGAGCCTCACCGGGTCGAACGCCTGGGCCGGGAACACATCGATGATGCTCCCCCGTACCGCGAACTCGCCCCTGGCCTCGACTCGATCTGTTCTGGTGTATCCGGCTGCGGCCAGCGCCTGCTCGATGCCCTCTCTGTCGACCTCCGCTCCGGCCTCCACAACAAATGGGCTGTAGTCCGAGGGCGATAGCCGCTGAGCAACGGCTCGCACCGACCCCACGACAACGAGGCCGGGTTCGCCAATCGCCAGCCGGTGCCTGGCCACACTCCGGGCGGCCATGGTCGTCACGTTTGGCGAGACATGCTCGAAGGGCAGCGTTTCCCATGCAGGCAACAGCGCGACGGTGTCGGTGAAGAGCGCCAAGTCGTCGGCGAGCTGCTCGGCGTCACGCTCGCTGGGTACGACGGCCAGCAAACCGTCCAATCGGCTGGCGGTCGCCGCCAGGCTGATGGCGCGCAGCGACGGCGGCACGGCTATCCGACCGGGGGGGTCGGGGAGCGGCCGCCACCTATTAATGAGCGGGGCGAGTGGCGCCGCCAAGAGAGTCAGACTACAGCGGCGGTTCGGCGATCCGCCTGTCGACAACAGCGTCTGGGCGTGCTGCGAACCACTCGCTGGCGGCGACCAGCACCCCTTGACCCGCCCGCAGGGCTAGCTCGACGGCTTGGGGATCGTCCCTGTTGGCGCACGCCGCCAGAGCAGCGGCGAAGTACTGCACCGCCGCGGCCGTGACGTCGGCAAGCGACAAGTGCTCTTCGGCGAAGGCCAGCAATCCGGTTCGGTTGAGCGACCACGCCCTCTCCGGCCGACCGGTCCACACAGACGCTGCCCGATAGAGCGCCGGAGGGAACAGGGACCGCACAGACCTTAGGTATGGCCAGAGCTCCGCGTCGGATAAGCCGAGCACGTCGTAGGAAACTCTGGCGGCGTCGGCGGCGGCGCCGGCGAGTCCATATCTATCTCGTTCCAACAGCCGGCTCGTCGACGGCACGGTTGTCGGTGGCTCTCCCCCATGCATCACCTCGTAGGTCCCGGGCAGGATCGTCCACCACTCGGGGAGCGTTGTCGTGTCGAGAACCAGCAGCTGCAGTGGCGTGTCGAATGGGACGGGTCCGCCGGCGTCCAGCACCGCGCGCCGCAGACCCCACGGCTCGTCGAGAGCACCATTCCGGTAGACGTGTATGTCGATGTCCGAGAGACCGGGAAGGAAGTCGAACGGGCCATCCCACGGCTTGTGGGTCGACCCCTTCCAGATGATGCTCGAATAGCCGGGCAGCCGTTCGGCGGCGGCGTCGGCGATCTTGACCGCGAACTCGCCGATGAGCGCTCGGTCTCCGGAGCTCGACGGGCCGGTCATCCCGCCGGACCAGTTTCGATGAAACCGAATTCCCACAACCACTCGACTGTCCGTCGCAGCGTCGTTGGCAACGGGAGATAGGTGATGCCAAGCTCTCGCTCAGCCCGCGAGCCGTCGTAGCGATGGCCATGAAGCAGTGTGCGCACCATGTCCTTGCACATCGGCGACTCCGACTTGCGCAAGCGCGCCACCCCGGAGGCGGCCCGGCCGGCCGCCATCGCCGCCCAGCCGGGCAGCGATATGACCTTGCGGCGGACACCCGTGATCTCGGACAGGATGTCAAGGGCTTCGGTGACGGTGGCGGTTGCGCCGCTCAGGATGTAGCGCTCGCCTGGTCGCCCCTTGTGCAGTGCCGCCATGTGACCTTCGGTGCAGTCGGCGATGTCGATTATGGAGAGCCGGGTATCGACCATGGCTCGCAACTTGCCGTTTAGGTAACCGATGAGGATCTTGGTCGAGCCGCCGGCGCGGCCGGGTCCTTGAACGGACGACGGGTTCACCGAAACCACCTCGACTCCGGAACTCTCCGCCGCTGCGAATACCGCGATTTCGCCCTCGTGCTTGGAGCGCTCGTACGACGAGAGGTAGGAGCCGCGGTGGGGCGACGTCTCGGACCCGACCGTTCCCTCCGCCTCCCCGATCGCAGCAGCAGACGAGGTGTGGACCACCCGTTTGACCCCGGCGGCAGCCGCCGCCTCGACGACGTTTACCGAGCCGGTTACGTTGGCCTGGAACAGCGGCGACGGATCGCGCAGGCACATGGCGTTGAGACCGGCGACGTGGAACACCTGGTCGCAACCCTCCATGGCTTCGCGCAGAACGGCGACGTCCGAGAGGTCGCCCATGACCGGGTCGGCTCCGGCAGCGATGAGCAGTTCTCCACCGGTCCGCGTCCTTGTCAGGGCCCTGACCGGCCCCAGGTCAGGCTCCAGCTGCAGCCTTGAGAGGATGGCGCCGCCAAGGAAGCCCGTTCCTCCTGTCACGAAAGTGCCGCTCATCGCATCAACGGGCAGCCAGGGAGCGAATCACCTTCGCCGACTTGGCCAGGTAGTCGATGCCCGATGCCACGGTGATCACGACTGCGAACAGCATCACCCACTCGTCTGGATAGAAAGCGCCCCACTCACCTGAGGTTCGCAGGATGGCAACGAAGATGGCCACGAACTGCACGGTGGCCTTGATCTTGCCGAGCATGCTTGGCGGCACCTTCGAGCCGTCGAGAGCAACGATGCCACGCAGGCCCATGATGGCGATCTCTCTGCCGACGATGACAAAGGCCGCCCATGCCCAAGCCCGGTCAACCTCGACGAGGGCGAAGAGGGTCCCGGCAACCAGCAGCTTGTCTGCGATCGTGTCGAGGAAGGCACCGAGGATCGTCGTCTGCTCCCAACGCCGAGCCAGGTAGCCGTCAAGAAAGTCGGTAGTGGCGGCAACGGCGAAGACGATCGAGGCCAGAACGTAGACGTCGGTGAGGACCAAAGCCATGATGATGGGCACAAGAACCACTCGTGTCCAGGCGATGCGATCTGGAACAGAGATACGGCCTCCTCGAGGGCGATGCTACCCGGGGTCCGTGCGCTAGGTCGCCCAGCCGAAGCTGCGTTCCACAGCCTGATGCCACCTCGCCGCAAGGCGTTCGCGATCTACGGCCGATTGCTGTGGCAGCCAGCGCTCGTCCTCTTCCCACATGGCGGCCAGTTCGTCCTTGCTCTCCCAGAAACCGACGCCGAGGCCGGCCGCGTATGCGGCACCCAGCACGGTGGTCTCGGTCTTGCGCGGCCGAACCACCGGCATACCCAACGCGTCGGCCTGCATCTGCATGAGAAGGCTGTTCGCTGTCATCCCTCCATCGACGCGCAGTTCGGCAAGGTCTGTCGATTGAGCCATGGCGGCGAGGACGTCTGCGGCCTGAAACGCCGTCGACTCGAGCGTTGCCCTGGCGATGTGTGCCGCCGTGGTGTAGCGAGTGATGCCGACGATGACCCCCCTTGCATCGGGCCGCCAGTAGGGAGCAAAGAGTCCGTTGAAGGCAGGGACCACAAAGACGTCGCCGGTGTCGTCGACGGAAGCTGCCAGCGCCTCGACCTCCGGGGCCGAATCGATGAGACCGAGACCGTCACGCAGCCACTGCACCGCGGCCCCGGCGATCGCCACAGATCCCTCGAGCGCGTAGACAGGAGCTTCCCCCTCGATGTGGTAGCCGACCGTCGAGAGCAAGCCACTGGTCGACTGGACGACATCAGTACCGGTGTTGACGAGCAAAAAGCAACCCGTGCCGTATGTGTTCTTGGCGGCGCCAAGAGCGAACCCGGCCTGGCCGAACAGAGCAGCTTGTTGGTCACCCAGGATCGCCGCCAAAGGGACACCATCGAGCACGCCGCGGCACTCGCCGAGACTGCCACTCGAGGTAACGATGGTGGGCAGAGCTCTGGCGGGAACTCCGAAGGCATCGCACAGCTCCGGCTCCCAACTGAGGGATCGCAGGCCCATCAGCATGGTGCGCGAGGCGTTCGTCGGATCGGTGATGCTTTCCCCCGTGAGGTTCCACGCCAGCCAGGCGTCGATCGTCCCGAGATGGGCTCTCTCCTTTGCGTCACGAAGCCCGGCGACGTTGTCAAGCAGCCATCGCATCTTTGGCGCTGAGAAGTACGTTGACAAGGGCAAGCCGGTCGCCTCACCGAACCGATCCGGCCCCTCCTCTCCTCCGAGCTCCCGGCACAGCTCGTCGGTGCGGGTGTCCTGCCACACGATCGCAGGCGCCAACGGCGTGCCCGAGTCGTCCCATGCCACCGTGGTCTCTCGCTGGTTGGTGATGCCGACGGCAGCCAGGTCGGTGGCGGCAAGACCCGCTGTCGCCAGCGCATCCGATATCACCGCCTCGCAGTTGGACCAGATCTCGGCGGCGTCGTGCTCGACCAGACCCGGTGCAGGGAACGACTGACCATGCTCGCGCTGTTCCATGGCAACGATGGCCCCCGAGTGATCGACGACAACGAACCGGGTTGAAGTCGTCCCCTGGTCGAGTGCGCCGACGAACTCGCTCACAGCGGTCCCTGATCCCCCGACAGTTGCCGTGCTGCCTCGGGACCTTCCGAGATGAAGGCCTCGACACTGTCGGCGGCCTCTTCGACCAATACGCCGACGCTTGGGACCTCTCTCGAGGTGAAGCGGCGGAGCACGAAGGCGGCTGGGTCCATAGCGCCGGGCGGTCGACCGACGCCGATCTTGAGTCGCCAGAATTCAGGCGATCCCAGCGATCCGATGACCGAGGTGACTCCGTTGTGACCACCTGCTCCCCTGCCGAACTGCACACGCAGCTTGGCGAAGGGGAGGTCGATGTCGTCGTGGACAACGAGCAGTTGATCCTCGGTGATGCCGAAATAGTTCAGCAGCGGTGCGACGACCTGGCCTGAGTGGTTCATGGCAACGTTGGGAAGGACCAGCTGAGCCGATTCGTCCCCTGCACCGAGCTGCGCTACGAGCGCTCGGATCCCGCGGCGAGCTCTCCTGAACCTGAGGTCGTTGCGGTGGGCGACTCGAGCAACGGCTTCAGCACCGACGCTGTGACGCGTGCCTTCGAATTCGGCCTCAGGATTGCGGAGCCCAACGACGAGGCGCAGCTAACCCTCCCCTTCGGGTTCGGCGGCTTCTTCGCCCTCGTCTGCCTCGACGGGCTCGATCGGCAGGCCCTCTTCGTCGAGCTCGACGGGCTCGATCGGCAGGCCCTCTTCGTCGAGCTCGACCTCAACTTCGGGCTCGGCTTCGATGCGGGGCGCCTGCACCGTGAAGAGCGTTGTGCCCGGGTCGTCCACGAAGGTGACGCCTTCGATGGCCTCAAGGCTGTCGAGACTCATCGAATCACCAATGTGGAGGCCGGTGATGTCGATCTCGATGGCGGGCGGGATAGCAGTCGGCAATGCCTCAACGGTGATCTGGGTCCGGACCGACTCCAAGATGCCACCGTCCTCGCGAACGCCGATGGGAACACCGACAGGCTGGATGGCGACCTCGGCCTGGATGGTTTCGGTGAGTGAGATCTTGACGAAGTCGAGGTGAATGATGTCGCCGCGAACGGGGTGGCGCTGTAGTCCTCGGGCGACCGTGAGAACCGAGGTGCTGCCGACCTCGAGGTCGATCAGAGCGTTGAGCCCTGCGTCGCTGTGCAGCGCCGCGTATAGATCGCGCTCGCTGATGGTGACAGGCAGATTCGCCTGATCGCGGCCATAGACGACCGCGGGCACCTGGCCCAGCCGGCGCATACGCCGCGCCACCCGACTGCCGCTATCGCCGCGCTCTTCAGCGCGAAGTGTTACCCGTTCCATCGAAAGACTCCTGGCGAACGCCTGAGGACTGCATTATCGCAACAGAGACGGCACCTGACCAAACGGCTCGGCCAGGCCCTCCTAGATGTTCTCCCCCATGAAGATCTCGCTCACCGACTCGTCTGTGAAGATGGCTCGCAGCGTGTCGGCGATGAGTGGGGCGGAGGACAGCACTGTGATCTTGTCGAGGTCCCGAGCATCCTCGGGCGTTGGCAGCGTGTTCGTTACGACCACTTCCTCGATCAGGGCGTTCTTGATCCGATCGATGGCCGGCGGCGAGAATACGCCGTGGGTAGCCATCACGGTCACCGATAACGCCCCTCTTTCTCGCAACAGTTCGGCCGCGGCCACGACGGTTCCGCCGGTGTCAATGATGTCGTCGACGATGACGGCATGCCTGTCCTTGACATCGCCGATGATCTCGAGGGCAGCGGCGACATTGTGCTCGTCTGGCGATCGGCGCTTGTGCACGAAGGCGACCTGAGAGTTGTCGAGGTGGCGGGCGTACTTCTCCGCCAACTTGACGCGACCGGAGTCTGGCGACACAACGGTGATCTTCCCGGTCACGATCGATGCCAGGTACTCGACGAAGACGGGGAGAGCCGTGAGGGCATCGAACGGTTTGGAGATGAAGCCCTGGATCTGGCCGGTATGAAGGTCGACAGAGACGATGCGGTCGGCACCGGCTACGCCGAAGAGGTCACTGACCAGCCGAGCGCTGATCGGCTCGCGTGCCAGAACCTTCTTGTCCTGTCTGGCGTATCCGAAGTAGGGCACGACGGCCGTGATCCGCTGAGCCGAGGCCCGGCGCAGCGCGTCGATCATGAGCAGCTGCTCCATGACGTGGAAATTGACCGGCCGGCTGTGGGACTGGATAACGAAGCAGTGCGCTCCGCGAACGCTCTCTGTGAAGCGGACGTAGATCTCGCCGTTGGCGAACACCGATCGCTGTACGCCGCCGAGCTCGGTTCCAAGGATCTCGGCAACGTCTTCGGCCAGCGGCACATTGGCCGAACCCGAGAACAGCATCATCCGCTTGTCGCTGGGCAGCTTCACTCGTCGCTCTCGGCTCGCTTGCTCCTGCGGTCAGCGTAGCCCGGAATCTCCTTCTGCGACGACCGCTCGATGCCCAATGCTCCCGGCGACACATCCCTGGAGATGACGGAGCCGGCACCCGTCCAGCCATCCTCCCCGATCTCGACCGGGGCCACCAGCATCGTGTCGGAGCCGATGCGAGCACGAGCGCCGATCTCGGTGTGGTGCTTGTCGTATCCATCCCAGTTGCAGGTGATCGAGCCAGCTCCGATATTGGCGTCCTCGCCGACGGTGGCGTCCCCGATGTAGGAGAGGTGAGGAACCTTGGCGCCGGCCGCCAGGGTCGTGTTCTTCAGCTCGACGAAGGATCCGGCTTTGGAGTCGGGACCCAGCACTGCCCCGGGCCGGAGACTGGCATATGGGCCAACGTTGGCTCTTGATTGGACGTCGGCGCCGTCCAGAACCGAGTATCTGACAACGGCATCCTCACCGATGTTGCTGTCGCGGACATGGGTATCGGGTCCGACCTGGGCCCCGGCCCCGATCGTCGATGCCCCCTCGATGTGGACCCCCGGATAGATGCTGGCACCGGCCGACAACACCGCGGCGGCGTCGACGTAGGTGCGCGCCGGGTCGAGCATCATCACCCCCTGGCGCATCCACTCGCGGTTGATCCGCATGCGTATGACTTCGGCCGCTTCGGCCAACTGACCGAAGCTGTTGACTCCGACGACCAGCAGATCTACAGCAACCGCGCCGACGGGCTCGCCATCTCCGACCAGGAGACCGACGGCGTCTGTCAGGTATTGCTCGCCCTGGGCATTGTCCGAACCGATGCGGTCGAGCGCACCTTTGAGATGCTGCGCAGAGAAGGCATAGATCGAGGTCCCAACCTCGGTGATGGCGAGCTCGGTGGGGCTGGCATCGGGATCCTCGACGATGGCTTCGACACCCGCGCCACCGCGGACGATGCGGCCGTAGCCGGCTGGGTTATCGAGGTGAGTTGTCGCGAGAGTGACGGCGTTGCCGGCGTGTTGGCCAACGAGGTTGCCGACCATGTTGGCGGTTACCAGCGGAGCGTCACCAGGCAGGATGACGATCGTGTCTCCATCGGCTGGACCGAGGGCGGCCATCGCGACGGAGGTGGCGTGCCCCGTACCAAGCTGCTCGGGTTGCAGGACAGTCTCGACGCCAGCGGGCAGGGTGGCCACCACGGCCTCGGCGTCGTGGCCAACGACCACAGCGGTCGTGTCGGGGGTGGCACCGTCAGCGGCGTCCAGCACCCAACTCAGCATCGCCTTACCCGCCACCTCTTGCAACACCTTGGGCCGCCCCGATTTCATACGGGTGCCCTCGCCGGCAGCGAGGATGATGACGTGAACGCTCATTGACGCCTACTTACCTTCGATGGCTGGGGGGACAGGACTCGAACCTGTACTAATGGGACCAAAACCCACCGTGCTGCCAATTACACCACCCCCCACCGAGCCGGGGCGATTCTACCCCGGCACCTCTTTCCATCCCTGTGGGCTCGGGACCGCGGCATGAGTGGCCCGCAGCCCCGGAGGCACGTCGCGCAGGGCCGACTCGGCCTCCTCGATATCGACGAAGAAAGCGAACAACGACGGCCCGCTCCCGGTGAGGCCGACGGTCCGGCCCCACCGTTTGGCGAGCTCGGCCCGCCATTCGTCGAGCTCGGGACGGATGCTCACGGCCGCCGGGTACAGGTCGTTGCGCAGCGGCGTGTAACCGCGCAGATCTGGCGGCAGGCTCGCCGCCGGCAGGATGGGACCTTGCGGCCCGTCGGCGTCGTCCCAGGCTCGATAGACGGCGGCGGTCTGTAGTTCGAATGGCGGCACTGCGATGGCGACTGCGAATCCCGTCGGAGTCGGCAGCCTTGTGACGCGCTCCCCGACGCCTTCCACAGTGGCGAGGCCTCCTTCGAGGCAGAACGGGACATCCGACCCGAGGCCAGGCGCCAGGGACCGCAGCTCGTCAAGTTCGACACCCAGCAGTCGGCCGGTCGCCGCCAGGGCGCCTGCGGCATCGGCGCTTCCGCCTCCGAGTCCGGCAGCCGTCGGGATGTGCTTGCGCAGCGTGAGACGAAGCGGGTCCGCAGCGCCGCCGCGGGCGGCTACAACCGCTTGCCACGCCAGGTTGGCGTGATCGGTCGGCACGTTGCCGTCGATGTCTTGGGAGTCCTCGTCCGCCAACTCGACCGACAACCGGTCGGGCCAGGTCACCGAGAGATTGAGCGCACTGAGGCGGTGCAGTGGCCCGTCGCCGGGCGGGTCGACCACGAGACCGAGATTGATCTTGGCGTAGGCCTCAAGCTGCATCGGCGATCTCCAGGAACGAGGTTGGGGGCAGGTCTTCGGGTCGGGCCGTCGGCTCGATGCCGGCTCGCGTCAGGACTGAGATCGGGTCATCGAGTGCGCCACGCAGCGACGACCGCAACATCTTGCGGCGCTGCGAGAAGGCCGCCGCGGCCAGGTCGGCAGCCTGACGGCGCCTGGCGGATGGCGGCGACGTGCGCGCCAGTCGGATCACGGCGGAATCGACATTGGGCGCCGGTACGAAGACCTGCGGCCCGACGGCGAATCCGAACTCGATATCGCAGAAGAGGCCGGCAACAACAGAGGGCAAGCCGTAGGTCTTCGAACCGGGCGAGGCCAGCAGGCGGTCGGCTACCTCTCGCTGGACCATCACGACGAATGACTCGATCTGGCCGGCGTCCGTGACGGCATCGAGAAGCACGGTGGTGCCCACCTGATATGGCAGGTTGGCAACCATCGTCCACGGACCGCCCTCCAACGCTTCTGCGAGGTCGACTTGCGCCGCGTCCTTGTATCTGATCTCGGCGAGATCGCCAACCTCGGAGTCGAGCAGCGGGCGCATCCGATCGTCCACCTCGTAGGCGACCACCCGGGCGCCGGCGGCGGCCAGCGCCTTGGTGAGCGTTCCGGTTCCGGCACCGATCTCAACCACCAGATCGCCGACTCCGACCCCCGCAAGGGCAACGATGCGCTGGGTGATGTTGGGGTCGGCGAGGAAGTTCTGGCCAAGCACCTTGCGCGGTGACAGCCCGAAGCGATCGAGGAGGCCCACGATCTCGGACCTGGACTGCGGGCCATCACCCACGGAACACCCGCTCAGCGTTGGCCGTCGTGAGGGCTGCCACTTCTTCGACCGGCTCGCCCCAAACTTGTGCGAGGGCAGCACCGACGAGGGCGACCCGGGCTGGTTCATTGTCCTCGCCACGATGCGGTGGTGGCGACAGGTAGGGCGTATCTGTTTCCACCATCGTGCGGTCTCGTGGCGCCACCGCCGCCGCCAGGCGCACCGTTTCGCCCTTGGGGTACGCGATCGGGCCGGCGAAGCTGAACGCAGCTCCGAGATCATCGAAGCGCTTCGTCCACTTCGGCCCCCCAGTCCAGCAGTGAAGGACCGTTCGCTCGCCAGCGCCCGTCGTCTCGAGCGCCTCGTACACCTCGGCGAAGGCATCGCGGCAATGCGCGATGATCGGTTTGTCGAGATCGACTGCAAGCGAGAGCTGATCGGAGAAGGCGTCGAGCTGGGCCTGGCGCGGCGCCAGGTTCCGATAGAAGTCGAGGCCACACTCTCCGATGGCAACTGCCTCTGCCGCCAGCTCGGCGATGGCGTCTCGCTGCCGGGGCCAGCGTTCGGCGTAGTGCGGGTGCAGGCCGGCGGCGGCCAGCACCGTGCCGGCGTGCTCGGCGGTGAGGGCCACGGCCGTGCGCGAGGTCTCCTCGTCGACCCCGGGACAGACCACCCACTCGACACCAGCCGCCCGGGCCCGATCGAGCAACGGGCCGGCCGGTTCGGAGGACCCGAACAGGTGGCAATGGCTATCGACCCAGGTCACTCGCTCAGCCGGGGGAACAACGAGTCGCCTTTGGTGACCGCGGTGTCCGGGGCCAGGCCGCCCCACGAGGCGGCGGCCGGGAGGCGCTGCGCCTCTAGCGGTTCGCCGATCCCCAGGTCGGCCCACAGGCGCTCCATGGCCGCCGGCATGATCGGATAGAGCATCACAGCCAGCACCCGCAGCGACTCGGCGGCGACGTAGAGGACCGTCGCCAGCACATCAGCGTTGGCGTCATCTTTGGCGAGCTTCCATGGCTCCTCGTCGACGAGGTACTCGTTGGCGCGCCCCACGATCTCCCACACCGCCGCCAGCGCCGGTGTCAGCTCCAGCGCCAGCATGTGGTCGTCGTAACGGCCGGCGACGTCGGCGACCAGCTCGGGTAGCCCTCCGTCGTGACCGTCTGTGATTGGCGCCGGAACCTGGCCGTCGAAGTAGCTCCCGATCATCGCCAGCACTCGAGCGGCCAGATTGCCGAGGCCGTTGGCGAGGTCGGCTGTATAGCGGGCCTCCATGCCCTCCCACGAGAAGCTGCCGTCCTTGCCGAACGAGATCTCCCGCAGGAAGTAGTAGCGGTAGGCATCGACGCCGAAGTGATCTGTGAGCTCGAAGGGATGAATCCCGGTGAGGTTGGTCTTGGACATCTTCTCGCCGCTGACCAGCAAGTAGCCATGAGCCCACACCTGCTTGGGCGGCTCGACGCCAGCAGCCATCAGCATGGCCGGCCAGTAGACAGCGTGCTGGCGGATGATGTCCTTGGCCATCAGATGCACGTCTACAGGCCAATACCGCGCGAAGCGTTCCGGGTCGTCGGCATAACCAGCAGCGGTTATGTAATTGGTCAAGGCGTCGAACCACACATAGGTGACGTGCTCGGGATCCCACGGCAGCGGGATCCCCCAGTCGAACGTGGTGCGGGAGATCGAGAAGTCTCGCAAACCACCGTTGATGAGCGCCAGCACTTCGTTCCGCCGTATGGCCGGCTCGATGGCTTCGGGCTGGGCTTCGTAATGCGCCCGCAGGCGGTCCTCATACGCCGACAGCCGGAAGAAGTAGTTCTCTTCCGACATCAGCTCAACGGGACGCCCGTGCACGGGACAGTTGCCGTCGACGAGATCACCCTCGGCGTAATACAACTCACAGGAAACGCAGTACAGGCCTTCATAGCGGTCCAGATAGATGTCGTTGCGCCCGTTGTCGTAGACGGCCTGCAACAGCTTGGCGACGGAGGTGGCGTGGCGGGGCTCGGTGGTGCGAATGTAGTCGTCGTTGGAGAGGTCGAGACGCTGCCACACCTCCTTCCACTTCCCCTCGATCTGGTCGACGAACTCCTGTGGTGGCAGCCCGGCATGGTCCGCCGCCTGGAGCATCTTCTGGCCGTGCTCATCGGTCCCGGTCAGGAAGAAAGTGTCGTCGCCACGTAGCCGGTGGTAGCGGGCAATGAAGTCGGCGGCGACCGAGGTGTACGTGTGACCGATGTGGGGAACGTCATTGGGGTAGTAGATCGGCGTTGTGATGTAGAAGGTGCCCATGGAGCAAGCGATGGTACCGGGCCACCACTTCTCGTCGACAGAGCCGCCACCCCACGGCCACCCTGGGCCTGCCTATCCTGGCCCCGGAAGCCCGACCTCCTATTGGGGATTCTCAGGGGGGCTCCACCGGCGTAAGGAGGATCAGTTTGAACACCGGAATGGTGCGCAAGATCGACGACCTGGGCCGCATCGTGGTGCCGGCAGAAACCCGCCGACTTTTCAATATCCGAGAAGGCGATCCGCTGACGATCTCGACGGAGGGCGACTCCATCGTCCTTCGCAAGCTGGAAGCGACCTGCACCTTTTGTGGGTCGACCCACGATGTAAGCGCTTTCAAGGGCAAGGGAATCTGCGCCACCTGCAAGGGCGAGCTGAACTAGACGTCCCTGCGGCGCAGCGCCTCTTCGTAGAGGCCACGCCGAGGAACGCCGTCAGTCTCTGCTATCTCTCTCACAGCCTCGGCAAACGCCTCGCCGCCGGCAACGAGATCGAGAACCCTCGCTGCAGACGCTTCCAGATCGGCCGCCTCCTCGGGATGGCCCGCGATCACAACCGTGAATTCGCCACGGCCGCCCTCAGCCCAATGAGCTGCCGCTTCTGCCGCCGACCCCCGCCACACCTCCTCGTACATCTTGGTGAGTTCTCTGGCAACGACCACGTTGCGGTCAGGGTCGATAGCCGCGATGTCGGCGAGGTCGCGGCCGATTCGCGATGGCGAGGCGAACAGCACCGTCGTCTCTGTCCGCGGCGCGACGGCGGCTAGGCGCTTTCGGCGCGCAGAGCCTCTCCGCGGCAGGAAGCCCTCGAAGGTGAAGCGCTCGGCGGGGAGGCCGGCGACCGCGAGCGCCGCCGTCACCGCGCTCGGTCCCGGAACCACCGTGACCGTGGCCCCTGCCTCGATCGCGCTCTTCACGGCAAGGAAGCCGGGGTCCGACAGTGCCGGGGTTCCGGCGTCTGTCAGCAAGGCAACGGTTTCCCCCGACTCCAGCCTCTCCCTGATCTCGGTGCTCCGCTGCTCCTCGTTGCCGGCGAAGAACGAGCGCATGGTCGGATTCGCTCCGAGGTGCTTGGCCAGCGCACTCGAGCGCCTGGTGTCCTCGGCATAGACGACATCGGCAGTTCGCAGGGCCTCGCCGAGACGCGGTGGAGCATCACCCAGGTTCCCGATGGGAGTGGCGCACAGGATGAGTGTCCCGGTCATCCTGCAACGATAGGAAACAGACGTAGCGCGCTCCCGAGCGCAGGGGCAGAAGCCTCCAGGGGAAGCTCCACGATGTAGCGGGCTCCCTCGAGCCGCCGAAACGTCCCCGGCAACAGGACAACCGAGCTAACAACGTGCCCAGCGTCGGAAACTCCGATCAGCCTCAGCGGTTCTTGCATGCCTCTTCCATGGACGGAGGAGCCCGCCAGCAACAGCCCCCTGCCCGAGGGGCGGGGTCGCAGGCCCCGCCACCGTCGCAACCTGGATCTGGCGACAACCAACGGTGGAGATGCCCACCTGTGGCCCTCCACCTCGGCGCGGACTACCCTGTCGGTCTTCATGGCAAAGAAAGCACGACGCAGACGACGCGCCCGCCGCAGCAAGGCAAACCACGGGCGCCGTCCGAACGCCGGCAGGCGTTGAATCACCGCGCCACCGTAGAGGTGGCGCCCCGCTCCTTCTAGACCTTCGTTACGGCGGGTTGAGGGCGCCCGCCGCCGCCTCGCCGGCTGCCGGGTCGGAGGCAGCGACGAAGACAACGGAATCACCGGACACCTCGACAAAGGCGAAGTCCTCTCCGCTGAATGTTGTAGACGAGTCCTCGCCGTCGGTCGGATCGCCGGCGTCCATCGAGTTCGTGGCCAGATCGACGAACGCCTCGGCGACCTCGGTGGCGTCACGATCGGTATCGGCTCTATACGAGAACAGGAAGATGACGTCCGAGCCGTTGTACAGAACGCGGTAGGTGTCGCCGCCCCAGCCGCCGCCGATCTGAGAGGCTGCTCCCTCGCCGATCACCTGGCCGAAGGTCGCCAGCAAACCCAACTCGCCCCATGTTGACTCCTCAACGACCTCGTATCCAGGAGCGACGATCGAGGGCAAGACGACCTGAACCGCCGGCTCCTCGTCGAAGTAGGCGGCGGGATGCGCGACGTGCTCCGTCGTCAGCGGCGGCGAGCGCAGGGCTTCGTTGATGCCTTCTATCCCCAGATCCTCAATGATGTCCAGCACCAACTGGAAGCCAGCCTCATACCTGAAGAGCAACGGCTCAGAGATGACGAACGGTGTTCGATCCAGGACGGTCGAGTCGGACCCGATGATCTCGGTTCCAAGGGCAACGGCCTCGGAAGGACTGAGGTGGTCGGCGATGTAGACGAACTGGAAGTAGGTCGCCTCGCCCTCGAGCAGCGAGATGTAGGCGGAGGCCTCGTCGAGGTGGTCCTCCTCTACCAGCGCCTCCAGACGCTCGCCGACACCGAAGTGCTGGTCGGAGAGAGCATGGATCATCTCATGGACGACCGTCGTCTTGGAGAACACTGACAGATTCGCGGTGTCAGCCCGTACCAGGAGCTCCTTTGTCTCGGGCTCATACACGCCAACGACCTGTTCGCTGAGCAGGTCGGCGTAGACCTCGGCCAGTGGTTGCATGTCGGGGTCGAGCAACCCAAGGAGGTCGAACCAGGCTTCTGTCCACTCCAGCTCCCCGGGCTCCAGTTCGGCCTCGAAGTCGGCAACGATCCGGGCCGCCAGCTCGGTTTCCGTCAGAAAGACCACGGTCGGTTCTTCGATGAAGGCCAGGCCGCGGATCTCCTCGGCTATACGGGAGAGAGCATCCACCTCGGCGCGCAGGCTCTCGACCAGTTCCGGGTCGAGTCCGGTGCCCGGCTCAGTCGTCCCGTTCGGTGGCAGAGTCGTCGCCGACGGAGTCGTCGGGGCCGAAGTTGTGCTCGGCGGCGAAGTCGAGGTCGTCGGTAAAGTCGACGACGAGCATGCCGAGCTCACGACGACGATGACCACGAACATGGCAGGGAGACGCCGCAACATCGAGGCAGGGTAGGAAGCAGCGGTCCCGATCCTGGGCAGGGACGTTGAGTCAGGTAGCAGTTACACTGCTGCGACGCATTCATCCAGAGCGGTGGAGGGACAGGCCCCTTGAAGCCGCGGCAACCGGTGGGCGACACACGGTGCCAATGCCTGAACGATGAGCTGCCGACGGCGGACTCCGCTCGCGGCGCTCTGAAGCGCGAGAACGACGGAGGTCAGCGTGGAAAGCGACTACCTGAAGGCAGTTCGTGAACGCGTCGTCATCTTCGATGGCGGCACCGGCACCGGCTACCAGCGGATGGGGCTCGGCCCCGACGACTTCGGGGGCGAAGAGTTTGAGGGCTGCAACGAGCTTCTCAACATCACTCGGCCGGATGCCGTTACCTCGCTGCACGCCTCCTATCTGGAGGTTGGCGTCGACGTCATCGAGACCAACACCTTTGGAGCATTCGCGGTACCCCTCGGCGAGTACGGCATCGCCCATCGAACGTACGAGATAGCGAAGAGCGGCGCCGAGATCGCAAGATCCGTAGCAGCCGACTTCTCGACGAACGACCGGCCGCGCTGGGTTGCAGGTTCCATCGGTCCCGGCACCAAGTTCCCATCGCTCGGCCAAATCGCCTACGCCGAACTGCGAGACGCCTATGAGGAGGAGGCGCGAGGGCTTCTGGACGGCGGCGTCGACCTCTTCATCATCGAAACGATGTTCGACCTGCTTGGCCTCAAAGCGGCCCTGAACGGGGCACGGCGAGCGATGGCCAGCACGGGTCGCCAGGTTCCCATCCAGGCTCAGGTGACCATCGAGGCCACCGGTCGCATGCTCCCTGGGACCGAGATCGGTGCTGCCCTGGCCGCGGTGGCTCCGCTGCAGCCAGACATCTTTGGCCTCAACTGCGCCACCGGCCCTTCTGAGATGGAGGAGCACCTGCGCCACCTCTCTCGACACTCACCGCTGCCCATCTCCGTCATCCCCAACGCCGGGCTGCCGAAGGTCATCGACGGCGAGATGAGCTACGACCTATCCCCCGCTGATCTGGTCGAGCACCATCAGCGCTTCGTCACCGAACTCGGAATCTCGGTCATCGGAGGGTGCTGCGGAACGACGCCCGAGCACATGAAGGCAGTCGTCGACGCCTGCGCCGGTCTCGTTCCAGCCACACGGTCACCCCGCCTCGAGCCGGGTGCGGCCTCTATCTACAGCTTCGTGCCATTCCACCAGGACACGTCCTTCTTGATCGTCGGAGAGCGAACCAACGCCAATGGCTCCAAGAAGTTCCGCGATGCGATGCTGGCCGAAGACTGGGACGCCTGCGTGCAGGTCGCCAAGGATCAGGTTCGCGAGTCGGCCCACATGCTCGACCTGAGTGTGGACTACGTCGGTCGCGACGGTGTCGCCGACATGCATGCGCTGGCTTCCCGCCTGGCCACCCAGTCGAGCGTTCCGCTGGTTCTCGACTCAACGGAGCCGGAAGTGATGGAAGCTGGCCTGCAGTGGATCGGCGGCAGAGCCGTCCTCAACTCCGCCAACTTGGAAGACGGCGACGGACCGGGCTCGAGGGCAGACAGGGTGTTCCGCCTCGCCAAGGAATACGGAGCGGCCGTGATCTGCCTGCTCATCGACGAAGATGGCCAGGCACGCGATGTCGAATGGAAGATGCGTGTCGCCCATCGCCTCTACACACTGGCGACCGAGACCTACGGCCTCGCCGCCGAAGACCTCATCTTCGACGCCCTCACCTTCCCTCTGAGCACGGGAGGAGAAGATCTGCGTGGCGACGGGATGGCAACCATCGACGCCATCAGGCGGATCAAAGAGGAATTGCCGGGAGTCTTCACGGTTCTCGGAGTCTCCAACGTCTCGTTCGGCCTCAAGTCGGCAATTCGCCAGGTGCTCAACAGCGTCTTCCTCCACGAATGCGTTGCAGCCGGCCTCGATGCCGCCATCGTCCATGCCGCCAAGATCATCCCCCTTGCCAGGATCCCCGAGGAGCAGCGCCACGTGGCCATGGACCTGGTACACGATCGGCGGGGCCTCGACGGGGGCGCCGGCGATGACAAGAGCTACGACCCCCTGACGGCCCTGCTGGAGTCGATGGCAGGAGCCAGCACCACGGAGGCCGAGGTCGAGGACCGCAGCGACTGGACGATCCAACAGCGGCTGGAGCAGCGGATCATTGACGGTGAGCGCGATGGGCTGGTCGAGGACCTCGATGAGGCTCTCACCTCGACCGGTCCCCTCGGCATCGTCAACGACATCCTGCTGCCAGGGATGAAGGTCGTCGGCGATCGGTTCGCCTCAGGGGAGATGCAGCTGCCGTTCGTGCTGCAATCGGCCGAAACAATGAAGGCGGCCGTTTCTCACCTGGAACCGCTCATGGAGAAGGCCGCGGCGTCGGGAAAGGCCTCGATCGTCCTGGCGACCGTCAAGGGCGACGTCCACGACATCGGCAAGAACCTCGTCGACATCATCCTCACCAACAACGGTTACGACGTCCACAACCTCGGCATCAAGGTGGGCATCGGCGACATGATCGACAAGGCCGTTGCGGTCGGCGCAGACGCCATCGGGATGAGCGGACTCCTGGTCAAGAGCACCCTCATCATGCGGGACAACCTCGAGGAGTTGAACAGGCGGGGCATGTCGAAGACGCCGATAGTCCTCGGCGGCGCCGCTCTCACCCGTTCCTACGTTGAGCGGGATCTGCGCCAGGTATACGAGGGACCCCTGCTCTACGGCAAGGATGCCTTCGCCGGACTCCGTGTGATGGACCGAATCGCCGAGATGAAGACAACGGGGGCAACGGACCCTGACTTCGGCCGCGTCGCCGAGGGCCGCCAGCTTCCTGAGCGGGCGCCGCAAGCGGAACCTGGGCCGCTCCCAAGCCGGTCCCCCGACGTGGCTACAGACAACACCGTTTTTCATCCTCCCTTCATCGGATCTCGCGTCGTTCGAGGGATCGAGCTCGATCAGATAGCCGAGTTCGTCAACGAGACGGCGCTGTTCCGCAACCAGTGGCAGTTCCGGCCGGAAGGGGACGAGAGCGACGCCGACTTCAAGTCTCGCGTCCGCGCCTACTTGCGCGACCAGCTGGCCCAGGCCAAGGCCGAGCACCTCCTGGTCCCACAGGTGGTCTACGGCTACTTCCCCGCCAACGGCGATGGCGACGATCTGGTGATCTGGTCCGACGAGGAACGGTCCGAAGAGCTGGCCCGCCTGGCGTTCCCCCGCCAAAAGGTTGAGCCGTGGCTGTGCATTGCCGACTTCTTCCGACCGATCGCGTCGGGAGACCTGGACTACGCCGCCTTCCACATCGTCACTATGGGCGGGGAGGTCTCGCAGCGCACAGCCGAGCTATTCGCCGCAGACAAGTACGCCGACTATCTCCTCTTGCACGGGCTTGGCGTCGAGATGGCCGAGGCGCTTGCCGAGTACTGGCACCGGCGGATCCGCGAGGAGTGGGGTTTCGTCGACGAGGACGGACCCAGCCTTCATGGCCTCTTCCGTCAGCAATACCGAGGCGGCCGTTACTCGTGGGGCTATCCGGCTTGCCCCGACCTCGAAGACAACATGACCGTGGCCACCCTGCTCGATGCCTCTCGCATTGGGGTTGAGGTCGGCGAGGAGACGGGCTTTCAGTACCAGCCGGAACAGACGACCTCTGCGATCATTGCCCACCACCCCCGGGCCAAGTACTTCATCTCTCGGTAGGCCTGTGACAAAGGGCCCTATTGGCAATCGTCGATGATGGCGATACTGCTTGTGAAAAGATTCACAAGCAGTATCCGAGGCCAGCAATGAACGAGCCACGACCACCAGCTTGCAGCGAAGCTGACCTACCGGAGCCCCTGCCCCTCAACGAGGAGCGGCTAGCAGCGATCGCCAAGGGGTTGGCCCACCCGGCGCGCATCAAGATCATCGAACAGTTCCGGGAGGCCCGGCCCCATATGGCACATGAGGTCTTTGAGGGCTGCGATCTCGCCCAGTCAACGGTCTCGGAGCATCTACGCATCCTCCGCAAGGCCGACATCCTCTTCGCCACCAAGGACGGGTCCCGAACCTGGTATTGCCTGCGGCGTTCAGTACTGCGGCAGTTCGCCGATGCCGTGGCGGATCTCACTACCGAATGGGTGATGATCAGCTAGCCGTAGGGCCCGGAGCCTCCAGGATCACTGCTTGTGATTGCTTTCACAACATACCGTGCCTACTTGTGAATGTATTCACAAGTAGGGCCTTTCGACCCTACCCCGTCCTTCGACGATTGCCGATACTGCGCTTATTGGACTTTGTGAAAGAGTTCACAAGCTTTCCAACATAGGCAAGGAGGCCTTAAATGATGAATCGTCTCAGGATCGTCGGGATCATCCTTCTGGTCATCGGCGTTCTGTTCATGGTCGGAGGCGGCGTCGCCTTCTCCAAGGTGCAAGACGGCTACGGATCACTGGCAGCATTCAGCGAGGCGCAGGGCGTCGAACTGAGCTACAACGAAGATGGGCAACTGATTGACCGCGGCACCACCGAAGCTGCCGACGCCATCATGACACTGCTCACCGATGACTGGGGATTCAAGCCCGTCAGCGGGGATCTTGATCCCAACGACCCGTTGGTCAACACGGCCACCGAGTTCATGTTCCAGATGGCAATAGTCAACTACCACGTGCTGCACGGCACACAGAATGTGACGCTCGCCGAAGACGTTGAGTACGAAGGCGAAGTCTTCGCAGCTGGAACGTACGAGGTCGAGGTCGACGGTCGTTACTGGACCGATTTCAACCGCAGCCACCCGCTCGAGGGACCGGCACGAGGCCAGGCATGGACCGGCACCGTCCACGGACTCGTCGGTGAACTCGGTGTCGGCACCGTCACCCACTCAGTCCTACAGATCGGCCTTGGCATCGCAGCCATCCTTGCCGGCATCGGCTTCCTGTCGATCCTGACCGGCGGTGGCCTGGTGTGGGCCAGTCGCTCCAAGGACACGGGCGTGCCGGGAGTACCCGACACGATCCCCGAGTCGATGAGCAAGTTCGCCAGCACGGAGGCATAAGACTCCTTGCCGGAGGACGGAAGCCACGGCTTCCGTCGCAGAGGCCCCTTCGGGGGCCTCTGCCGCGTCTGGGACCAGGCCGCGGTGGGGCACCAGCGGTACACTCTCCCGCCTCCGGGGGTGTAGCTCAGCCCGGCAGAGCACTACGTTCGCAACGTAGGGGTCAGGGGTTCAAATCCCCTCACCTCCACAGAAACAGAGCCGTCCTTGCGCAGCAGGGACGGCTTCTTGTCTCTCCCCCCAGAGGGGGGGAGTCCCGGGCCGAAGGCCCGTGGGAGGGGGGCTTGGAAACAGAGCCGTCCTTGCGCAGCAGGGACGGCCTTTTTTCTGCTCGGACTCTGCCTTGGGAAGCGTTCTTATGGCGGCGATGTTGCAGAGAGCGTGAAGTCCTTCGCCGTGATCGCAGTCCTGGCCGGTGTCGTGATCCTGGCGGCCTGCAGCGATACGACTTCGACAACAACGGCGCCGACGACAACTACTACTACTACTACCACCACACCGCCACCAGCGCCGGAGCCGGCACGAGCTCCTTTGCCGCCGCCAGTCGATCTCTCAGTCCACATCGTGGCATTAGAGGACGTCTACCTCGACACGTTCGGCTCCGGTGCGCTGCCGCTCTCGGAGTCGAACCTGGAGATACGCGAGGCGCTTATCGACGCCATCCCCCCGCTCGACCGCCCTGTCTACGAGTCGGCGGCAGAAGCGTTTTGGCTCGCCGACGATGACCTCGTCCTCGGATACCTCGGCGACCGGGCATACGCGTACCCGATCCGGATCCTCAACTTCCACGAGATCGTCAACGATGAGATCGACGGGGTGCCGGTGCTTGTCAGCTATTGCCCACTGTGCCGGAGCGGCGTCGTCTTCGATCGCCGACTCGGCGACCAGGTGCTGACCTTCGGCAACACCAGCGCCCTCTACGACTCAGATCTAGTGATGTTCGACCGCCAGACGGGGACCTATTGGTGGCAGGTGCCCGGAAGGGGAATCGTTGGCACACTTAGCGGTGAGGAATTGACCGCACTTCCCTCGGTTACAACTACCTGGGCGGTGTGGAAGACGACCTACCCCGACACCGTTGTCCTGAGCAGAGAGACTGGATTCACTCGACCCTACGACCGCGACCCGTTCGTGGGCTACGCCGAGAGTCTCGATAGCGGAAGCTTCCCATTCCCAGTGTCCGCCGCAGCCACCGACGACCGCCTTCGAGCCGCTGAGGTGGTTCTTGGTGTCGCCATCGCCGGCAGCCATCGCGTCTATCCGCTCGGCATCCTCGGCGACGCTGCTTTCAACGACGAGATCGAGGGAACGCCGCTGGTCATTCTCTCCCGCCTCGCCGGACCGTCCGGGGCTGCCTACTCGGCTGTGATCGGCAACCGCCAGTTGACGTTCGAGACCCGAGACGGTGAGGTCTTCGACCTAGAGACGGACAGCCGCTGGACCTTCGGTGGACTCGCAGTTGAAGGCGAACTGGCTGGAGAAACGCTGGAGGCCCTCCCTAGCCGCACGACCTTCTGGTTCGCATACGTGGCCGCCTTCCCCGAGGCGACGATCGGGGGTTGATCAAGGAGCCTCGCTCCTCTCGGCGCCTCTTGCTACTTTGGTTCCGATGTCACGCCGAATCGACAGGCTCCGCCCTGTTCTCCTGCTTCGGGGCCTGCGGGCAAGACGGGAACAGCCCGATCTCGCCGGGCTTGCCGCCGAGACCGACCCTCAGGCCTTCGTGTGGCAGATCCTGCCCCACGCCGCCCGCAGTTTCGCCACCAGCATCGTTGTGCTGCCGAAGGCACACGCTCTGGCAGCTGCTGTCGCCTACCTGTACTGCCGCATGCTCGACACATACGAGGACCTGCTTCCCTCCAAGACGGCGAGACCGGAGGCGCTCCGTCTTTTCGCTCGCCGCTTCGAGCTCGATCCCATTCCAGCCGCCTCCCCGATAGATGACACTTTGGCGCGAGACGAAAGGGATCTGCTTGGCTTGCTCCTCGTGAATCGTTGCCACCTCGTCGACGAGGTACTGGACACACTTCCCGTTGCTACCAGGGAGTCCATCGCTCGGCTGGTCTCTTCCATGGCCGAGGGCATGGCGCAGTCTGTTGACACCTTCGAGCGCCAGGGCGGTGTGCTGATCGATGCCGAGCAGGTCGCTCAGTACAGCCATCACGTCATCGGCAACCCAGCCCTCTTCGTTCTGACGCTCCTGAGTGAGGGGACGCCCACCCCCGCTCAGGAAGGGGATGCGCTGATGGTGAGCGAGATGATCCAACTGGCCAACATCACTCGGGACATCGAGAAGGATCTCCACCGGGGCGTCGGCTACCACCACACTCTCAAGCCGTTTCTCAACGCCACCGGCGACGCCACCCAGCGACGAGAGGTGGTCCGACGAGTGCGGGAGGAGTACCTCGGCCACGCCCTGGCGGCTGTTCCCGCCTACCGGCGCCTCTTCGATGGGTCGTCGGCACGTTTGACTCCCGGGACGAGAATGGCGGCAGTTCTGATGATGCTGCACACCGACCAGCACTATCAGCGATGCGCCGTCATGACAGGCCATGAGACGTGGGGCCGGCGGCGCGGCAAGGTGCGCACGACGGCAGCCGCCCTGCCCGCCCTCCTGTCTGTGGCCGGGGCGCGCCGGACGCTGTTGAGAATCGAGAACGACTTCCTCGAGGCCGCAGCAAGACAGCGGGCACGAGCCGGGGCCGCTACCTAGCGCAACAGGCGCTCCAGTATCCGTCCGGCGAGGGACGGCCGCCTGCCGAGCTCGTGAGTCCTCACCAGTAGCAATGGGGCGTCGACACGATCACGGATGCTGTCTGCGAGGTCGGTAAGGAACCGGAATCGCGAACGGAGGGCTCCCATGATCACGAGATCGGCGCCACGCGACCGTTGCGCCAGTTCAGCAACGAGTGCGTCGCTCTGAGCGATCTCACCAACGGTGGGGACCCCGACCACGGCACCGAGTTCCTCGTGGTAGGACCGCAGGGAGTGCACCTGGCGGCCGCTGGCATTGGCCGAGAGGACGTGCACTAGTCGAATCGTTGCGTCTTCGGCGGCCGAGATGCGGCCCGCGATGTTGATCTTGATCGGATCGAGAGGTCCACCGGAACCAAGCACCACAACGTCGTCGATGTCACCGAGATACCGGCCGCCCAGGAAGGCGAAATCGCAGAGCACCCTGTCACCGAGCCATTCCATGTCTCCCGAGAAACTACGCTCCTCCGCGCCCAAATCGGTTAGCACCAGATCAACGGCGTTGTCTGTGACAGTTGCCTCCAGCTCGGCCCGGCGATGCCGACCGGCTATCCGAACGACCGAGATGTCAAGGCCCTCGCGAGTGGCTAACGCGGCGAGGCTCCGCTCAGGCTCGCGGTCTTCATCACCGCCTGCCGAGCGGGACACAACAGCGAACTGGATGGACGCCTGCTGTGCGGCAACGGTTGATGCCGCGCGCAACAGGTCACTCAGTCTCCGCTCGTTGGTGTTGGGTCGGACCGGAATCAGAATGCGACGCTTGCCTGGGCCAGACAGCTCGTCACGTGACTCCAGCACCAGTCGTTTCATGGCCCTCACCCTGAGGGCATCCGACCAAGCGCTTTCGGGGTTGGTCCGGGAGCGAGCGAAGACGCGGTACCAGCCAACGCCAGCGACAACGATCAGCACTGCGCCGACGATGGGCACGACGCCCATCTGGCTCAGAAAGATGAGCGGGGCGACGATCCCAACAATCTGTATCCACGGATAGAGAGGGCTCTTGAAAGCTGGGCGATACCAGTCGAGCCGGCTCTCTCTGAAAGCGATCAGAGCCACATTCTCCATGGCGAAGACGAGAAGCAGAAAGGCCGACGCCAGTTTCGCCAGCTCGAGGATCGGGAAGACGATGATCAGGACAAGAAGCACGCTGCCGGTAAGCACCACCGAGGCGACCGGAGTTCCGCGCGGCCCGATGCGGCCGAGAGCGCTGGGGGCCAGTGCATTGCGCGCCATCGCCATCGGGTACCGCGATGACGCCAGGATTCCCGCGTTGGCCATCGAGAGGAGGGCAAGCACGGCGACAATGCTGATGGCGAACTCGGCACCGTTGCCGGCGACGGCTTTTGTGGCAAGGGCGACCGGCGTCGCGCTCTTGTCGAGATCGCTGGCTGGAGTGACCCCAACGATCACGAAGGCGATCGCCGGGTAGAGGAACAGCATGATCATGATGCTGGTGAGGATTCCCCGGGGAATGTTGCGAGCGGGTCGGCGGACCTCTTCGGCAATGCTGGCGATATTGGTGACTCCGGCGTAGGAAACGAACACGATCCCCGTCGCCGCCAAGAGCCCGCCATAGCCCTTTGGCAGGAAGGGTTCGAAACGGTCGGTGTCGATGTCGCCGACACCAACGAACACGAAGATGGCAAGCGCGATGAGGACAGCGGACACGATCACCGTCTGGAAACGCCCCGAGTGACGGACGCCGTACACGTTCACAACTATGAGGGCCGCACCAAGCCCAAGCGCGATCATCTTCACCGGGGCACCCTCGAAACCGAGCTTGAGGTATTCGCTTAGCCCCTCAAGCGCGAACGCCGACTTGAAGACGAGAGAGAACCACACGCCGAAGCCGGCGATCGTTCCCAGCAACGGGCCCATGGCCCTGTCGATGTAGAGGTAGGTGCCGCCGGCGTGCGGCATCGCGGTGGCCATTTCCGACTTGCTCAAGGCGGCCGGCAGGACGATGAGCCCGGCGAGGGCATAAGCCACAACGATTGCCGGGCCGGCAACGGAGGCGGCCAATCCGGGGAGGACGAAGATGCCGCTTCCCACCATCGCACCGATGCTGATGGTGAGTACGGCGTATAACCCGAGGTCGCGCTTCAGATCCAGAGGCGGCTCCAAATGGAGGATGTGATTGAAGGAGCCTAGAGGGGTGGCGCCTACGACACGGGTAGCGGCCTAGAAGTCGAAGGGGAACCCATGGACCTCAACGCCTTCCTTCCAGGTCGGCTGGTTCTCTCTCAGATCCATGAACATGTCGATGTGTCCAAGGATGTTGAACCCGGCTCGATGGAAGGCCCGGATGGCATCAACATTGCGAGCCACCGGCCGAATTGTGAGATGAGCAACACCTCTCGCCAGCGCCTCCCGGCGCAACTCCTCGAGCAACCTGGCACCGACACCGCGAGAACGGTGCTGCTCTGTGACAACGATGGGCTCAACCTCTGCCTCGCCGCCGTCAAGCAGCAACCCGGCCATGCCAACCACTTGCCCATCCACCTCGGCGAGCCAGATTCCTGCCAGGCGAGAGTCGGCCAGAAGGGAATCGAAATCAGCCGCCGGGTCGGAGCCGCCAATAGACGGCGACTCGTAGATGAGGCGGTGGCGCTCCGTGAGTTCCACCCACAGGGCACGGCACACCGCTTCGTCCGCTGGTCCGAACATCCGAATCGGCACGCCACGAAGGTAGCGGGCAATACAGCGGTGAATGGTGCCGCGGCAACCGCTGTGACGGGCCCGTCTAGCCGGCTACGACGCGGACTTCGCTCTGAGTTACCGGCTCGCTGACGGAAGTGGCAACGGCCTGTGACTGCTGCTTGACCTGCAAGAGAAGGGCGATGTATGCCGCTAGAACGGCGTCAACGATGAGGCTGGTGGAAAGCCATACCCAGCTACCCGTGTACAGCGCCATGCCCAGGGTGGCGACGGCAAGTATGCCGAGACCGATGAGGATCTGTCGGCGCCGTGCCTTGGCTCGTGAACGGCCCGCCTGCGCTTCGGCATTCACGGCTCGCACCGCTGCCAATTTGGCTGTCGATCGGGCAAAATTCTCCGTCGTGTTGATCGGCGCCTCACGTCGCGATGTCACGAGCGACGGTATGAGGAGTGCCGCCCAAACACCTGCCAGCAAGATGAAAAGGACGATTTCTATGATTCTGCCTCCGCTTGTTGGCGAGGGTATGCCCCTTGACGCGCGCCTACAAGTATTCAGCAAGCGCGAAAAGCGACACTGAGTCGCGAATTCAATCTAACTGTGCCTCGGAACCTCCGCCACTCTCACTCGGTGGTTACTGGCTACGAACCAGCCAGCACCGGCCGTCGCCACCGCCATGCCCGCTTCCGGACCCCAAGCAACAGCAGCAAGGAACGCCGCGACGCTGAGCCAAGGAACCACGTATCCGCCGCTGACGACCGGGGTTTCGAGCTCTTGCCCCAAGGAACGCCGTTGGCTCAGCCGACCCGGCGTTCCTTCCCCATCGCCAGTCGCCTGATGTTCTCGTGATGTCGGGCCAGGACAAGGAGAGCGATCGCCGCTGCCAGCACGAGGGACCACCCGCGTTCGCCCGCGATCGCCAGGGCCGGGACCCAGGCGACTGCAAGGATCAGAGAGCCCGCTGACGCCACCTTGGTGACCGCCAGCTGAGTGCCCCATAAGACCAGCGACCCAATCCCAACCCACGGGGACGTGACGAGAAATACCCCGATGGCCGTCGCCACACCCTTGCCGCCACCCAGGGGCCGCCACACCGGAAAACAGTGGCCGAGGACCGCAGCCAGCCCGGCGGCGTAGGCGACGGTGTCGGCGTCACCGAGCCACAGCCCAACGGCCGCCGCCAACGATCCCTTGGCGATGTCGCCGAGGACGGTGAGCAGAGCACGCTGCTTGCCGACGGTGCGGGCGACGTTGGCCGTGCCCGGATTGCCGCTTCCTACGGAGTAGATGTCGACACCGGCGAACCTGGGGACGATCACGCCGAACAGCGCACTTCCCAGCAGGTATCCGACGACGACGGCTGCGAATGTTCCCACTAAGTCGCGAATCTTAGGTTGTACGCTCCAGCCGCGACGAGGAGGTAGATGGGCACCGAGTTTCCCCAGACCGACCGCACGGCCTTCGGGCGACTGCCGGAGCGCGGCTCGCACGATGTCGACGCGGCCTACGCAATCTTGGACGAAGCCCTCTTCTGTCACGTCGGCTTCGTGTTCGACGGCAAGCCTGCCGTCATTCCCACCATCCACGCCAGGGACGGCGACCGCTTGGTGCTGCATGGTTCGGTGGCATCTCGCATGCTGCGCACCCTCAAACAGGGCGTTGAAGTTTGCGTTGTGGTGACGATCCTGGACGCGCTGGTCATGGCACGGTCGGCCTTCCATCACTCCATGAACTACCGATCAGTGGTTGTTTACGGCCAGGCCCGCCTTGTTGAAGACCTCGAGGACAAGCTCGCAGCGATGGCGGCGGTAACCGAGCATGTCGCGCCGGGACGCTGGTCCGATGCTCGCCAGCCCAACCGCAAGGAGATACAGGCGACCATGATCATCGAGGTCCCGCTCGCCGAGGCTTCTGTGAAGATGAGGAGCGGTCCCCCTGAAGACGACGCCGAGGACATGGAGCTCGATGTCTGGGCCGGCCTCATCCCGGTGTCGACCGAGTTCGGAACGCCCATCGCCGCGCCCGACCTCATGGAATCGGTCGACCTCCCCGATTACCTCAGGGACTACACCCGCTAACAGGTCTCTTCACCTGGCTCCCGGCATCGCTTACGTTGCGGCGGTGTACTGGCTCGGCTCCCCCGCCTATCTGCGCTGGCTGGCGGCCGGGCTGATCGTCGCCGGTGCCCTCTTCCTGGAGTTCCGACCAACTCACATGGTCGACCACCCATTCGCCTCCGAGTCGATAGCCCGCGGCGACCCGCTTTCACCCGTCGTATGGCGCCGCGTACCGAATGGCCTCTTCCCCGCGCCCGACCTCGACGGATCGGTCGCTGCCGTCGATGTTGGCGAAGGAGAGCCGCTTCTCCCCTCTCATGTCTCGGATGCCGGCTATGTATCGCCCGACTGGTGGTCGATCCCTGTCGCCATGCCCTTCGGTGCCCCGGTCGGCACATCCGTTCAGCTCGTCGACAGCGCGACCGGTCAGCTGATCGAGGGCGTCATCGTTGCCGAGCCTCCAGACGACCCATTCGCCATCGAGCCGGCGGCACTCGTGGCGGTTCCCCCGGAATCGGCGGCGGCGTTCGCCGTGGCTGCGGCGACGGGGCAGGTGACGGTGCTCATCGCCAGCCGCTGAGGGGTGCCTTTGTAGGCTGCTGCCGTGTGGACAGCCGCTTTGTGGGGCCTGGTGCAGGGCCTTACCGAATTCCTACCGATCTCATCCAGTGGTCATCTCGTGCTGATCCCTGCCCTTTTGGAGATCGAGCCACCCGGCCTGGCAACAACTGCGGTACTGCACCTGGGAACGCTGGCTGCGGTGCTGTGGTACTTCCGGACCGATCTCGCTTGGCTGGCACGATTTCGTACTGACGCCACCGCTGCCCGGATGGTTCGGCTGTTGGCATTGGCGACGCTGCCGGCCCTCGTCGCCGGACTCCTCCTGAGATCGACACTGGAGGACCTCAATGACAGGCCAAGGTCGGTGGCGGTGGCCCTGCTGGTGACCGGGGTAGTCCTCGGCGCCTCGGAGGTGTTCCGCCGCAGCCTTCTCGAGAGGTCGGCGGAGGACGTCGACGCCACCGACGCTGCCGTCATCGGCTTGGCACAGGCCACGGCACTCGTGCCAGGCATCTCGCGCTCGGGTATGACGATCGTCGCCGGACTCGGCCGTTCTTTGAGGCCCGAACAGGCAGCCCGCTTCGCCTTCCTTCTCGGTATCCCCATAATCGCCATCAGCGGTGCCGCCCAGGCCGTCGAGTTGGCCGGGGAGGGTGGTCTCACGGGGTCGGTGTGGATCGGTGTGGCCGTGGCTGCCGTCGCCGGCTACGGCGCGATCGCCATTCTGCTGCGGCTACTGCGGCGGACCGGGCTCGCCGTGTTCAGCGCCTACTGCCTGGCCTTTGGCACCTGGTCGCTGTTGGTTCTGTAGCTGAATCGCGGTGGCCCTCTAGAACACCTCTGGGCACCAGGGCAGCTCATCCCAGGCGAACATGGCGTCGACCTTGCGGACCGTCTCCTCGTCCGCCCTGACGGTGCCCCACGTCACCATCGGGGCCAGCCTCGAACCACCGAGATACAGGGCGCCGAGCTCGGAGGCGGACATCGAGATGTCGGGCTCGGCGTCGGTCGGCGAGCACTCGGCTCCATCTCTGCCGCCGACGAGGCGATACCGCCCGTCCACTCCCTCGGTGAAGCTCCCGCCGACCTCGATGACAACTTCACCGTCGATGGCATAGCGACGCGCCGCCAGCGCCGCGGGAACATCGAGGATCGCGACCCAGAGTGCGTCGTTGACTGTGCGCTTGAGACGACGCCGATCGACCAACATCATCAGGAGTCCCTCGTCGACCGAGCGTCGGCCCGCCTTGACCGTCTGGGTGAGATCGAGGTTGAGCAGGAACTGCCAGAGGGCCCTCTCTGCGGCCGGCGTTGCCGCCATGAGTTCGCCCACTTGGGCCGAACTCGCTGCTATCCCGCCTTCCCAGTTCTCCTTGCCCCGCCAGCGCACATATCCGTCAACTGTCCCGTTCTCCTCGTAGACCGTGAACCGATTGGCGGTGGCTCCACTTCGCCAGCTCTCTGGGTCGAAGAAGTGACGGTGCTTCCAGTGCTGCGGTGGCCGATTGAGCATCCCGGGCCGAGGTTGGACGCGCTCGTAGACGCCGGGGAACACCTTCTCTGCCTCTTGCTTGTCGACCATGCGGCATCTCCCGGGCGGCTCTTCGCCAGCGATCAGAGCGGCGTGACGTGTGTCGATCTCCAGCGTCGCGCCCTGAGTCGCTTGGCCATATCCAAAACGGCCATAGATGGGCCACTCCGAGGCCCACAGGATCGACACCGGCTCGCCGTGGTCTCCGGCGTCCGCGTAATGGCGCCGCATCATCGAGGTCAACACCCCGCGACGGCGATGCGTTGGCAGCACGCTGACGGCAGTGAGGCCGCCCGCGGCGACTGAGCCGCCCGGCGTCGATAGCTCGTATGTGTAGGCGCCGAAGGTGGCCACCATCGCCTCGTTGTCGATGGCGGCGAACATGCGGTCGACCTCGTCCACCTTTATGAAGTTCTCAGCCTCCTCCTCAGTCGGGTCGAACTGGAAGGTGACGCCGATCGTGTCGAGGAACTGGGAGAATGTCTCCTTGGTGATCTGGCGCATCTCGAGGTCCATGCCCCGACGATACCGAAGTAGCCTCGCTCTCATGTTCTCCCCCAAGACCCTCGAACGCCTCGCAGCCGAGCACATCATCTGGATGACCACCGTCTCCCCTTCCGGGAAGCCCCAGTCGTCGCCCGTTTGGTTCCTGTGGGATGGTTCGGTGATCTGGGTGTACTCGCTCGACCCGACGCAGCGGCTTGGCAACATCGCTGCCAACCCTCGAGTCTCGCTCAACCTGAACAGTGACGATGCCGGAAGCAACATCGTCACCATCGAGGGAACCGCGACCGTCGTCGTCGATGCTCCCCAGTCCTACGAGGTCCCCGAGTACCTGGCCCGCTACCGGGACCGCATGGACCCGTGGGGTGGTCCCGAAGGCTTCGCCGCCAAGTACCCAGCGGCCATTGAGATCACCCCGACACGGGTGCGCCAGTAAGGCGGCCTTCGGCCGCCTGCTTTGGTTTGAGCTCACCGGCGAAGCCGGGGGGACCGCCAATTAGAGCGATGCAATTCCTCCTCCGCCCCTTCGAGGCACCTCCCCCTGAAGGGGGAGAATGGAAATCGTCTAAAGGCTCGTCCGAGGTGGACGGGGGCGGGGGTGCTCGCACAGCTCGTAGAAGTTGCCGTCGGGGGCCCGGAAGTAGAACCACCGATGACCATCGGGGCCCCGCTCTAGGTCGGTTAGGCCGTCGACCCCTGCTTCGGTCAGCTCGCGGTGGGCAAGCTCGATGTCGTCCACCCAAAGGCCGGCGATGGGACCCGAGTCCAATAGCTCGTGCTCCCTCGAGTTCGGTCCGAAGAGCTCGAGTCGGTCGCCGTTCTCGACTGCGAGTTGGGTGAAACCGCGGACGTCAACGATCACCTGCATCCCGAGTTGATTGCTGAAGAAGTCGGCCGTGGCGGCACGATCATCGGTTGCAGAGCCCACCCAGATGATCCCCTTGATCCTCATGCAGCCTCCTCGATTTGGCGAGAAGTGTATGGACGGACGGCCCGGGTTAGATTCAACAAAGCGGAGGACGGTTCAGTGCCAATCGACACGCCACAGCAGCTGCAAGATCATCTTCGTCTAGCCATTCAGGTTGAACTCTCGACGATCCCGCTCTACCTGTTCGCTATGTACTCGATTGAGGACCAGGGGTCCGAAGCGGCGCTCCTGATCAGGAGCATCGTCGCCGAAGAAATGTTGCACGCAGCGCTGGCTGCGAACGTCCTCTTGGCGGTTGGGGGCGATCCTCGATTCGATGCGCTCGACATGGTGCCGACGTATCCGGGGATGCTGCCGCATCATGAGCCCCCACTCGAGTTGAACCTTGTGCCGTGCTCGCTGGAGCTGATCAGAGATGTCCTCATGCGCATTGAGCAACCAGAGGTACACGGAGCCTCCCCAGAACCAGATGTCTACGAGACGCTCGGCCAGTTCTATCACGCTCTTGAGATGGCCATACAAGACCTTTCCGCTAGCCAGGACCTGTTCGCGGAGCCGCAGGCAGACCGACAGCTGTCTGACTCCTCGGCGTACACGCCTGTCGCCTTTGACGCAGCCGATAGCGGTGGACTCATGCTGATCGACAGCGCAGATTCGGCCCGTGAGGCCATCGAGGTGATCGTCCACCAGGGCGAGGGTCTTAGCACGGATCGGTGGGCCGACCCCGCGCACCAGGAGCTGACCCACTATCACAAGCTCCTCCAGATCGCTGAGGGGGCGAGCCCACTCGGGGCCGTCAGACAACTGAGGTCGAACCCCAGGACAGCCGACTTTCCCGATGCGCTGCAGCCACCTTCAGATCTCTTCAACGCCTCTTACCGCTACCTCTTCTTCGTGCTCCAAGACCTATTCAGCGCGGTCCCCAACAAGGGGGCATTCGTCGGGCACATGTATCGGGTGATGTCTCAGGTGTTATCACGCCTCGGCCTCTTCCTGGTGCAACAGCCCCTCGACGACGCAACGTTCGCCGCGCCAACGTTCGAGATCTACGACTTCGGTGGTCGAGACCCCGGCAGCGAGCTGGCGGAGCTGGCAGCAAAGACGGCCCAATTATTCCCCGAACTGACCGACCTGGAAGCAGCCGTCCTCGAGCTCAAGCCGGGAGACGAGGAGTAGCCGGGCACCTCCGGGTGCACGAGTGGCGCCACGATCGGGCGAGCGAGATTGACCGCAGTTCGACCCCCTCCGCTCCTTCGGGGCACCTCCCCCTGGAGGGGGAGGGTTAGTACTTGTAGAAGCCTTGTCCTGTCTTGCGGCCGAGGTGGCCGGCGTCGACCATGCGACGCAATAGGGGCGAGGGGGCATAACGGGGTTCGGCGAATTCGGCGTGCAGTACCTCGGACACGGCTACGACGGTGTCGATGCCGATGAGGTCGGCAAGGGCAAGAGGTCCCATCGGGTGGTTGGCGCCCATCACCAAAGCGGCATCGATGTCGTCCGCCGAGGCAACGCCGGCCTCGAACATGCGAACCGCGTCGACGAGCATTGGCAGCAGCAACGCATTGACGATGAACCCGGCCCGATCCTTGGCTTGAACGGGATGCTTGCCCAGCTCGACAGCGAAAGCTGTAACGGTTGCGGCCACGTCTGGTGATGTCAGCAAAGAGGACACCACCTCGACGAGGGGCATGACCGGGGCAGGGTTGAAGAAGTGCATCCCTACAACCGACTCCGGACGATCCGTGGCGGTCGCCAATCGGACGATCGGTATCGAAGAGGTGTTGGAGGCGATGATCGCACCCTCGGCAAGGATCCCATCTAGCTCGGCGAAAAGGCCGCGCTTCACCGACTCGCTCTCCACGATGGCCTCTATCACGATCTCGGAGCCGCCGAGCTGCGCGAGGTCGGTCGTAGCCGTAAGGCGGTCAAGAGTCGCCACGGCGTCATCCGCGGTCAGCTTCTGGCGTTCGACGGCTTTGCCTAGAGACTTGTCGATATTGGCGCGACCTCTCGCGATCGCTGCCTCATCGACATCGGCGAGGACAACCTCACACCCCGCCCGAGCACACACCTCGGCGATCCCGGCGCCCATCTGCCCTGCTCCAACGATGCCAACTCGCTCCATGTCGGCAGACTAGGGCTGGCTGTAGGGTGGCCGCATGGCCGTTCAGGGGACAACGACACCCCAACCAACGATGGGCCTGACCTCGGCAGAAGTCAGCGATCGAGTTGCTCGTGGCCTGACGAATGACGTCCCCGAGGGAACTACTCGCACTTTTGCCGAAATCCTCCGGACCAACATCGTCACTCGCTTCAATCTCCTCCTCGGCGCACTGCTCATCGTCGTCCTGATCGTGGCGCCGCTTGCAGATGCTCTCTTCGGGTTGGTGCTAATCGGAAACACGCTGATCGGCATCATCCAGGAGCTTCGCGCCAAGAGGGCCCTCGACGCCCTCACTCTGCTCAATGCACCGAAGGCGACTGTGCACAGGGATGGCTCTGTATCGACGATCGGAGTGTCTTCCGTCGTCCTCGACGACGTCCTTGAACTGCGGCCGGGCGACCAAGTCGTGGTCGATGGCGAGGTTGTTGCGGCCGAAGGGCTCGAGGTCGACGAATCTCTGCTCACCGGCGAGTCGGACCCGGTAGACAAGCTCATCGGCGAGCAGTGCCTGTCTGGCAGCTTTGTCGTCGCAGGCAGAGGCCTCTATCGGGCAACGCGAGTCGGCAAGGACGCGTACGCGGTTCGGCTCACTGAGGAGGCCAAGCGATTCACTTTGGTGCGCTCGGAGCTCCGCAACGGGGTCGACGCCATCCTCCGGGTACTGATCTGGGCGATCCCTCCCACCATTGTGCTCCTGGCGTGGAGTCAGCTCGACAACTCAGACAGTGTCCGCGAAGCGCTGCGGGGGGCAGTTGCCGGAGCTGTCGGCATGGTCCCCCAGGGACTCGTACTCCTGACATCGATCGCCTTCGCCGTTGGCGTCGTCCGGCTGGCTCGTCGCAAGACGCTGGTCCAAGAGCTGCCCGCGATCGAGATGCTGGCGAGGGTCGACACGGTCCTCTTCGACAAGACGGGGACGCTCACGGAGGGCAAGCTCGCCGTCGAGGAGATCGTGGCGTTCGGCGACAGCCTCACGGCTACCGAAGCGATTGGGGCGATCGCCAACGCCGACGTTTCGCCGAACTCGACGGTTGGAGCTATCGCCGCAACCTACCCAGACCCGGGATGGGACGTCATGGATCGCAAGGCGTTCTCCTCTGCCCGTCGCTGGAGCGCCGCATCCTTCGGCAATGGCGTCACCGTTGTGCTGGGTGCGCCTGACGCCGTAGGCGTTTCACGCGGCGTATCGGAGCAGGTCGAGAAGCGATCCGCCCAGGGCAAGCGCGTGCTGCTCGCTGCCGCGACGAGACAGCCCATCGCCGGGGATTCGCTGCCCGCCGGCCTCCGCCCCGTCGCACTCGTCGTCCTCAGCGACAGGATCCGATCGGACGTGGCCGACACGCTCGCCTACTTCGACCGACAAGGCGTTGCCGCCAAGGTGATCTCTGGAGACCACCCGGCCACCGTCGCCGCGATCGCATCGGCCGTCGGCCTCACGGGCGACGTCGTCGATGGTGCCGACCTGCCGAGCGACATCGACGAACTCGGCGAGGCCATGGACGGTGCCACCATCTTTGGTCGCGTCTCGCCACATCAAAAGCGATCCATCGTCGCTGCCATGCAGAAGCGAGGACACGTGGTAGCGATGACGGGGGATGGTGTCAACGATGTGCTGGCCCTCAAGGATGCCGATATCGGCGTCGCCATGGGCAGTGGTAGCCCGGCATCGCGATCCGTCGCGCAGCTGGTCCTGCTCGACAGTGCGTTCGAGTCGCTGCCGGCCGTCGTCGGCGAGGGGCGGCGGGTCATCGCCAACATCGAGCGGGTCGCCAACCTGTTCGTCACCAAGACCGTTTACGCCTTCTTGCTGGCGATAATCGTCGGGATCATCGGCAGGCCGTTCCCCTTCGTACCCAGACACCTCACCCTGGTCGGCAGCGTCACCATCGGCATCCCAGCGTTCTGGCTGGCCTTGGCGCCGACGGGCCGCAGGGCGGCGCGGGGCTTCGTTCGCCGTGTCTTGCGATTCGCCATACCGGTTGGAACGCTGGCGGCGGCGGCTACGTTCGCCGGCTACGAGTTGGCGATCAATGAGGGCGTCGAACTCGTAGAGGCACGGACGGTCGCCACCATCGTTCTCGGAGCCACGGGGTTGTTCGCACTCATCCTCGTTAGCCGACCCATCACCCCAACCCGCCGCATCCTCATTGCCAGCATGACGTTCCTCCTACTCGTAGCTCTCGGAACGGGTGGTGGGCGATCCTTCTTCGAGCTGCAGCTTCCCGGCGCCACCCTCACCATGGCCGCCCTCGGAGTTGTTGCCGTAGCTGGTTCGATCATGTTCGCCGCCCTGCGCGGAATCGGCTGGGTCCAGCACATGCCAGACCTCCTGACCACTGATTGGTGGAAGAGGCTGCGCCCTAACCGATCGGGAGACTGAGCTCGAAGGTGCTCCAACCGTCCTCATGGTGGTAGACCAAATCCCCGTCCATGAGCTTGGCCAGCTGATGGGACACGGTAAGTCCTAGTCCAACCGAGGATCCTGTGCCCTCACCATTCTCGCCGCGGAAGTAGGCGTCAAAGATCTTGGCGCGATCGCGCACCGGGATGCCCTCCCCGTCGTCGCGAACCTGGAGCACGACCGTCTCTCCGACGATCCTTGACTCGATCTCCACCAACTCGCCGCCATAGCGCCTGGCATTGGAAAGCAGGTTTCGCATGATCTGGCGCAGACGGATGGGATCCGCGTACACCTTCACGGGATCGCCCGTCGAGCTGACTGCGCCATCCATCCCCAGGGCGGTGAGCACGAGCTCTATCTGCTCCCAGAGTTCTACGGCCTCTGGCGACACAGACACTGCGTCCACTTCAGACCTTGAGGCGACCAACAAGTCCTCGACCAGGTCGGCCACCTCGATCGATTGCTGTGCTATCAGCGCCACCAACATCTCGAGTTCGGACCTGTCGAACCGGTCCAACCCTTGCTCTAGCTCCGCGGCGAATCCGACAACGGCAGTCAATGGTGTGCGCAGCTCATGGCTGACGCTCGCAACGAACTGGTCCTTGGACCGAACGAGCTGCTCGAGCTGTTCGGTTGCCCGCGTCCGCTCTGTCACGTCGTTACCAACACCGATGGCGCCCGAGACCGCGCCGTCCTCCCACATCGGCCCGAGGCGCACATCAAGCACGCGACCTCTCACGTCTGCCGAAGTTGTCAGCGAGTCCCCGGCAAGCGCCCTGCGGACTGCACGAACCAATTCGGGTGAGTCGCGGAAGAGCTCGAACACCGAACGACCGACTGCTTCGCCGGGACCCAAGCGAAGCGACTGCAACGCCTGACCCTCACTGAGTGTGAACACGCCCTTTTCGTCGAGGGCGAAGAGCAGAATGGGAGAGGCAGACACAACCGCACGCAGGCGCTCCTCGATCCGCTGTAGGGCTATCCGAGCCTTGCGGGTCTCGGCGAAGTCGGCGAAGGCCAGAACCACCCTCGACAGGTCTCGCTCACCGTTGACGACAGGCGCCGCCCAGTGGAGAATCCCGTCGATGGGCGTGCCGCGAAGCGAGGTCGTGTCGAGGCTGCCCTGCGCTTTGACCTTCCCTTCGTATACAGCGGCCAGCTGCTCGACCAGGGCATCGACGGAACCGTCACCATCCTCGAGCAGCGGGAAACGATCTGCGAGCTCCGATACGTTCCTCGCCTCTAACAACTCCAGCGCTGCGTCATTGGCGTCCGTGATTTCGACAGCGCCGAGCGCTGCTCGAACGAGATCGACTCGCATGCGGAGATAGGCCCGGACATCGGCCGCCTCGCCGAGATCAGCTAGGTGCGCCTCAACCTTCGAGTAGTCCATCTCCCAGATCGGTATCGGAGACTGACCGAAGAGCGTCCGGTAGTGCTCTTCGTTGGCCCTCAGGCTGGCCTCGGTGGCGACGCGGGCAGTGATGTCCTGAAAGTGGCCAAAGAAGTAGACCGGCGCACCGTCGCCATTAGTGACAAGGCCCACACCGACAAGCGCCCACGCCGTTCGCCCGGTTGTATGCAGACATCGCAGCTCGTCCTGGAAGCTCGACACCTCACCTTCGAGGAGTTCTGCGACCTTCCTCTCGACGAGGGCCCGCTCTTCGGGATGGAACATCGAGAGAAGGTCGCCGCCCCGGATGTCCTCGAGGGACCGTCCGAGAAAGTCGGCCATCGCTTGATTGACGCGCAGCACTGATCCGTCGCGACCGAACATCACCATGCCGCTCGACGCGTGTTCGAATGCTGCAGAGAAGCGACCCTGGGCGTCATGCAGCTCCGAAACGGTGCGCTCCTGCTCGTCGACGAAACTGCGAGTCGTTGCACCGAGCCCCCACGCGACCACGCCGCCGCCAGCGACGAGGCCAGCTCGAACGACGGCCTCTCCCCAAGTGCCACCCTCGAGGAACAGCGGTAGATACCAGGCGACACCCCAAGCGAGGTAGGTGGAAGACCAAGCCGTAACGGCCGGATAGATCAGCGCCGCCGCGGCCAGCCACAACGTGACCGAGCTGAAGATGCCTCCGGTGTACCAAGCCACAGTCGCAACACAGGCCACCAGACCAAAGCCTCTGGCGACCACGAAGGTCTCACGGAGGGCTCCGAGAATTCCCAACGCCGCGGCGATACCCACCGCGACCCATGGCAGCAGAGGAACCGAGGCGCCGCCAAGCAAGGCTGCGCCATGCACGGCAGCAAGGACCGCCAGGTACGGTTCAAAGCTGACGAGGCGCGCTCGGCTGAGCGGAGACAGCATCTGAGTCCGGATCGGCACCTCCATGAGACGTACGAGTGGTATCGGCTAGGCAGGGCACCTACTGAACCGGCTCGTGGCCGCTGTTCTGCGCTTATGCTTGCGCCGCATGCAGCTGTTCGTAGGCAACCTTCCGTGGGGTTTCTCATCTGAGGACCTGCAACGCCTTTTCGCCGAATACGGCAACGTCGACGCTGCGTCCGTCATCAGAGACCGCGCCACCGGCAGATCACGCGGTTTCGGTTTCGTGTCCATGTCATCGGCGCGACACGTCGAGTCGGCCATCGAAGCCCTCAACGGATCCACGGTGCGCGGACGAGAGATCAAGGTCAATCCGGCTTGGGCACGGGCGACGGAAGGCTCTAAGCCATAGGCTCTAAGCCAGTCCCGCCCTCAGCGCGATGCGCCGGCGGCGCGTCCTTCGCGTAGGTTTCGCGCCGTGGGGACATTCGCAGATGCCGGCGCACCACAAGGCGCTAGACCGAGAACTCGGTATCGGCCGGGACTTCTGAGTCCACCATCGTTCCTTCGAGCGGATAGCCAGCAGATTCCCAGTCGGCGAGCCCACCTTCGTAGCGCCTGACGTGGCTGAAGCCGTTCTCGGTGAGCCAGCGGTAGGCGATCCGGCTCCCGAAACAAGCAGTGTCGGAGCAGTACACGACAATGTCATCTTCGGGGTCCAGCAGGTCTTCGACCTCCTTCACAGTGGTCACGTTGATCGATCCCGGTATTCGTATCGCCTCGAAAGCCCAATCGTGCAGGGTCAGAACCAGCTTGAAGTCGTCCCCTCGGTCGAGCTTCGCTTTCAGCTCTTCCCGGTTGATGAGTTCCATGGAGCCTCCTGTGTTTGTTTCTTCAGGTCACTGTCGGGTTGTGGTCTGGGGAGCCTTCAGTGAGGAGCCGAGTCATGACCGGTCCCCCAGCCCTAGCCGCCACTTGCTGGAGGCTCATCGTCGGCAATGGGTTTCTCGCCGCTGATGAGAAACTCCCGATTTCGGCCGGCCTCTCGTTCATCAACTGCGACGTTGATGAACCCGGTGTCGACCAAGGTGTTCGCGAGTCCGTGTGCCTGCTCGGTTGAGATCCCCCAGGATCGGCCTGCGTCGTGAAGTTCGACAATGAGGAACCGGCCTCCCGGGCGAAGCACCCTCCGAGTTTCTTTGAATCCCCCCGCCAGGTCGTCCCAATGGTGAGTGGCGTGCACGGACCATGCAAGGTCGAAGCGATGGCTGAGAAAAGGGAGTTGTTCGACGGTTGCAGTCTCGAAGCCGACGTTGCCGAGGTGACGAGCACGGCGGCTGGCGATACGAACAAAGTCTGGAGATGGATCGATGCCAACCGCGGCACCGTCGGCGACGAGCGGAGCGGCAGCGATAACAGCCGCTCCGCTCCCACACCCAATGTCGAGTACCTGCATATCTCGTCGGAGAAGAGCCCACTCGACCACCGCTCGGCTGGTGGCGGGATTACGGTGGAACAGCGCGTAGGCCCGCGCCTTCCACCCTGTCCATGCACCATGGTCATGTTCAGACATTCTTCACGTCCGGGCCGCTCGCAGTAGGCACCATCGTCCCGACCGGCTTCAGGCCCGACCAGAGCAATAGGTCACAAAGCCAGGCGAAGCTGCGCCGGCGGGACCTGACCACACACGAGGCGTTTCGCGAGTGGATCGGCGGTCCGGACCGGAGGATGTTCTTGCCCGGGAAGGAGGAGCCGGTGGTTGGCTTGGCGGCCACGAAGAAGATCGACCCGGCAACGGTGGAGCTTGCAGGCATCATCGTCCTGCAAGCGATGTCGGGCCGTGGCTTGGGCACCATTCTTGTCGAGGAGGTTGTTGACTCGGCGCCTGGGGAGGGCTACCGGGCGATGACGGTGCGAACTGAAACCACTAGCGAGCCAGCCAGGTCTTTCTACGAGAGGGGCGGGTTCAGTCTCACAGGTGTCGCTACCGAGCGAGTCGTGGAGAATACGGTGGTCTGGGAACTCGCTGGAGATCTCGGGTGACCACTGGAGCTCTTCCTCGATCTGGGTGTGGTTTGGACGGGCCAGAGATTCGCGCCTGACCCGTACATGAATCCCAGCCCCCCTCAATCGTGACGAGTGCGGTGACCGTCGGACGAGCCTGGATGTTCTTCACCTTGCGGGTCGTTCCAGGCGTCGGCAGATACATTCGGTCGGATTCATCGATCCTGGGAACATCGCACGACGCGCCACATTGATCACGGAGCAAGGAGCAGACGTTCGCCTCTACCGACACCGAGAGTCGTGGAGGGATACTCGAACCCAGCACCGCGAAGGAGGACCGATCTCAGTAGCAGAAGCCACCGATGCCGACGTGGCAGCCTTTGCCACGTTCTTCAGAGAGGCGTGGAAGCAGGCTGGACCAGGTGCACTGGGGTTCGTTGGCGCCAGCGATCAGGTGATCGCGGAGCTGACCGCGCCGGAGGCGGTGCTGGAACGCATCGGTGGTCCCGACCGGAGAATGTTCTTGGCATGGGAGGGTGGACGTGTGGTTGGCTTTGCGGCCACGAAGCGGATCGACGCGGCGACGGTGGAGCTCGCCGGCATCATCGTCCTGCAAACGATGGCGGGCGGTGGCGTCGGCACCCGCCTTGTCGAGGAAGCGCTCAACTCGGCTCGTGGCGAGGGCTACCGCAAGATGATCGTGCGAACCGAGACCACCAACGAGCGGGCCAGGGCCTTCTACGAGAGGCGCGGGTTCATCGGTACGGGTTCAACTACCGAGCAGGTCGAGGGGACTGCGGTCGAGGTCTGGGAACTGGCGAGAGAGATCTCGAGTAGCCACTGACATCCCCAGCTCCGCATGCCCGTTGACGTGATCGGCTCACGTGACCGCTGGCGTCGAGGAATCAGAGGCGAATCCGACCACCACCTACAACGATGGCGATCCCCTCGCCTCCCGATGTGGCCGACCATGCAAGGACGATCGGAACGGCTGTTATCTGGAACGGTGGTGGAGGGCTCGCGGGAGTGACTCAGAGGCCGGGTGACCCCCATTTGGGGGAGGCCGAAACCCCTCGCATGCGTGATGACATCGTCACCTCAATCCGACATGCTGATCGCATGAACATTATCCAAGATCAGCTGGCATCCCTCTGGTTACTCACGCCAATCGGAGCCTTAGTCATCGTCGGACTAGCGGCCCTGCTGGTGACCGGCGTCCCAGCCCGCATCGTGCACGTCATCGGCAACGCCGGCTGGCGCCGTCAAGCGGCTAGGCAGCGGCGAGTCGAGCGCAGAGGTGCTGCTGCAGTTGAGAACGCAGAATCTGCGAGGATGGCCACATGAAGCGCTTCTTCGTCCCGCTGTGGCAGGGAGCCACCTATACCAGGGGGCTCTACCTGCTGCTAGGACTGCCACTGGGCATTCTCTACTTCACATTCCTCGTGACCTCTCTGTCGTTGGCAGCCGGCCTATCCATTATTTGGGTCGGAGTGCCCATCCTCATCGGCGCGCTCATCGCCTGGCGAGCGATGGGCAGATTCGAACGCACACTGCTCTCGGCGATGGTGGGAGCGAACATAGACCCTCCCCTCGGCAAGATCGAGCCCTCGATGAGTCTGGGGCAGAAGGCACGTGCGTTGGCCTCCGACTCGTATACATGGCGTAGCTTCGGCTGGCTGCTGCTCCGATTCCCCCTTGGCATTTTCGGATTCGTCGTCGTCGTCGTTCTGGTCTCGACCTCTCTGGTGTTGTTGGGTGTTCCGTTAGCCCTGGTATGGGAGGACCACATCGATTTCGGGTGGGCCGAGGACTTCACCGCGCCCCTGTGGCTAGCACCCCTCATTGGGCTGTTTCTGGCTGCGGGTTCGGCTCACGTCATCAGCGGCTTCGCCAGGCTCCACGGCGTCATAGCCCGTCCCCTGCTTGGCCCTTCGGGGGAACAGGAGCGTGTCGCCTTGCGTCAACGCACCACTGTCCTCGAAGAGAGAACTCAACTGGCCCACGAGTTGCACGACTCGGTCGGACACACGCTGACGATGATGGTGGTCCAGGCTGGAGCCGGTCACCACGTGTTCGACAGCGACCCCAGTTTCTCGAAGCAGGCTCTTGGCAACATCGAGACAAGTGGACGGCGTGCCCTAGGCGAGCTAGACCACATCCTTGGCATCTTGCGCGAAGACGACGACTCCGAACTGGCACCGCAACCCACGGTCGGCCGAGTCCCAGACCTGGTCGCCGAGATGGCTGCAGCTGGTGTCAAGGTCTCCCTGTCGGTCGAAGGCAGCGTCGAGCAACTGCCCACCGAGGTGAGTCGATCCGCCTACCGCATCGTCCAGGAAGCTTTGACAAACGTCCTCAAGCATGCGGTATCGGCCCCTGCACAGGTCAGGCTGCATCGGACCGCCGGGGCTCTGGAGCTCGAAATCGTCAACGAGGCACCGTCAGGTGGGGAACCACAGATCCGGGCCGAGGACGATGGAGGCGGTCGCGGCTTGGTCGGTATCCGCGAACGCGTTTCGATGCTCGGCGGTAGCGTGGAAGCCGGAACCCGCCCCGGAGGTGGCTTCCGTGTGTGGGTCCGCCTGCCAGTCGACACCGAAGAACCACTTTGATCACCATCCTCATAGCAGACGACGATCCCTTGGTCAGGGTTGGTCTGCGGGCCGTTCTCGATGGTGAAGCCGATCTTGAGGTGGTAGCCGAGGCGTCCGACGGTATCGAGGCCATCGACGCAGTCGCCCTGCACTCCCCGAGCGTTGTGGTGATGGACATTCGAATGCCCAACCTCGACGGTCTGGCCGCAACTCGCCAGATCAAGGCTCTCCCCGACCCACCTCAGGTCCTCATCCTGACGACCTTCGAACTCGACGAGTACGTCTACGAGGCGCTACGGGCAGGGGCCACCGGGTTCGTGCTTAAGCGGGTCTCACCCACCGACCTCATTGAGGCAGTACGCGTCGTCGACTCGGGTGCGTCGTTGGTGTTTCCAAGTGCCACCCGCGATCTCGTGCAACACTTCCTCCCACCCGTTCCATCAGCCAGCCTCGCCAAGGCGCTCGAGGAGCTCAGCGAGCGTGAGAGAGAGGTACTCCGGCTCGTCGCCCGCGGACGATCCAACCGCGAGATAGCCGAAGAGCTCTTCGTCAGCACGGAAACGATCAAGAGCCACGTTGGTTCGGTGCTCCTCAAGCTCGAGGCTCGAGACCGGACCCAGGCCGTGATCGCCGCTTACGAATCTGTATTCGTCACGCGGGGAGACGGCTCAGCTGAACCGGCCGCCAAGTAGGCGACAGAACGTGTTGTGATCTAGAACGGTGAGGGAAGGCGCGGCCCGTGCCTTGGCGACTCAGGCGCCGTGAACTGGCGATCCCTCGTTGAAGGCTGCCCAGGCGAACCAAAACTCGTTCTGATGTAAAGCCGTCTCCAGATGGGAGCCCGCCAACGGGCCTTCGATTCCCTCTCCGAAGAGGGTCCAGGTGGTACTGGTCTCGGCATCGACGAAGGTGCCGTCGCCAGCTGAGCTGAAGGTCAACACTTGGTCGCCGACCGTGGACAGGAAGGCGATTCCGGTCCCTATCACCTGGCCCTCGCCCGGCCGCGCCGAGTCGAAGTTGTCGGTGGCGCCGGTGTCCGCCCACCAGACCGTGATCGGTGTCGCCGCGAGTGTGTCATTGACAACGTTCGCCTTGCTCAGCACGCTGAACGGGTAGGCCTTAGTGACCTCACCCACGCGGACCCCGACGACCCGTTCCAGGGCGGGGAAGCGGGGATCGATCTCATCCGAGAAGAATCGGCCGAAGGGGCCGCCCTGGCTCGTGTAGCCGACATAGCCATTGCTCCCATAGTTGCGGCCGAGCCCGGTGTTCTGCGATAGGACTTCGCCGTCGGGATGCTTCGCCTTGAAGTCGGCCCAGGTCACTGTTGCGGTCGGCAGGAACGTCAACTGCGTACCGGCATGCTCGCCGACTATCCCCTCACCGCTGATCTGTTGCCACAGTGACTGGGTGACGTCATCCCACATCACCAGGTCCGACTTCCGCAGCAGTCCCGAGACGCCGAAGCGGAGCACATCGCCATCCACTCTGCGGTCGAACGCAGTCGCAGTGTTACACAGCGGGCAGTAGGTGACGGCGAACGGGATGCCAGCCACCTCATCGTTCACCACCTCGTGGGCAGTGAGAATGCGCAGCGGGTAGAAGCGGGCGACGCCCTCGATCTCGAACAACACGCCGATCTCGTTGTCGACGAGCCACTGGTCGCCATCGGCCGCCGCCTCGTAGGTGGGGAAGTCGAGCGGTCTGATCAGGTCACGCGGGTCGGTCGCGTTGATCCCAACTTTGAGTTCGTCGAGGTCGATCGTGCGGCGATTCCAGTTGGTAGTCCACTCTCCCACGACCCGCGCGATATCGCCTGGGAGCGTCACCGGTTCGTCCGTCACTGCAACGGTGCTGGGAACGCCGGCGTCGGTAGTCGCAACGGCAGGCTCGGTGGCGGTTGGGCTGGATGCGGTAGTCGGTGGCAACGCTGAAGAGCTGGAGCCGACCACGGCCACTACGACCACCGCCGTGGCGACAAGCAGTGTGACAACCAGGAGACTGCGTTTCATTGATCCTCCATCGCGTGTATCACCTGCTGAAACGGATCGCGATGGGCAGCGATCGACAAATTGTCGTGTAGGCGGCCATCGGCCTCCGGAGACTGAGGCGAGGATGAGTGCCACCAGCTGCTTGGGACGACGGACGGCACACAGGTGCCCGATCGCAATCGACGGCTCTCCGTCCTTCTTGAACCCAGCGGGGGAACGTACACGTTGCTGGTAGTTGAGGCTTCGAGGAGGCACAAGATTCGCTGAGCCTCGACCCGCCGGCTTTATCAACGCTCCACTCGGAGAAGTCATGCGAACAATCGAGAGAACCGATCCGCTCCCCCAGCCCGGAGATGAGTACCGCTATGACCGGTTCACACCCAAACTGCTCTTCCGGGACCTGCGTTTCGGCAACGGCGCCCCGGCGCCGGGAGACTCACTGTCTGCGATCGAGCTTCCCACGCTCGACGGCGGGTCGATCCAGGTCGGGGGACGTAGGGAGCGGCCTTTGCTCCTCGTCACGGGATCGACTACCTGTCCAATGACCGCCAGCGCCCTGCCGGCAATCAATGCACTGCACACCGAGTTCGGAGACGATGTCGACTTTGTACTCCTTAACGTGCGCGAAGCGCACCCGGGAGCCCACTTTCCACAACCCTCCACCGACCAGGACAAGCTGAGCCACGCTCGCAACCTCCGAGAGCGATACCACGTGCCATTCACGGTCGCCGTCGACACGCCCGACGGTGATCTACACCAGCGCCTCGATGGGAAGCCAAACGCGGCGTTCCTCCTCGACTCCACAGGTGAGGTCGTGTTCAGAGCGCTCTGGGCTCGCGACGACCGCCTCATACGCGACGCGCTCCAAAGCGTGCTCGCAGGGACCGCTCCCGAAAGGCGCCAGAGTAGGGCAATGCTAGGGCCGGTCGCGATGGCGATGGGATCCGTCAGCGAGGTCATGCGGACGGCCGGTCCCGGTGCGAGGCGTGACCTGTGGCTGAGCGCAAGCCCCATGGCGACCGCCGGACTGCTCGCCAGACTGTTCCGATTCAGACGCAGCGACCATCGCGGAATCGCCGCAGTTGTCGCACTCGGTGTGCTGATGACAGCCGAGGTGGCCTTCCTCGTCTCCCTCTTCCTCTAGACATGCGGCCTATGGGCCGCAGGCGGTTGAGTGACCAGGAGTGACCACTACCGGCCGCTGTGACGGGGTGGAAACGGGAGGATTCCGGGTAGCGCCTAGCATTCGGTCGCCAGCCGAGTCGCCGGAACCGCTTGTGGCTACTGGCGATTCGGCACATTCAGCCCTCGTAGCTCAGGGGATAGAGCACCGGTTTCCTAAACCAGCCAGTGGGCCCGACAGGACGCGAACCCGCGACTTCTTCCTTGCCGGACCCGGCGGGGACATGTCCTGGCATGGCAAAGGATGGTCAGGGGCTGGCCACGGCAACCCGAGTTGAGATGACGCTATGGCTTCGGTGCCACGACATAGATCGCCACGTTCCCTCCCGCGACGATCTTCTCGCGCTCGATTCCGAGACCGGCCTCGGCCACAAGGCCCGGGACACCGCCCGAGGCCTTGAAGCTCCGGTAACCGGAGTAGTGGCCTGAGACCCGCTCGACGACCGCAGACAGAGCACGAAGAGTCGGCCCCTTCCATCCCCGCAGTGATCCAAAACGGAAATCGATCAGAAGCAATCGGCCATCGGGCTTCGCGATCCGGCCCATTTCGGCGACCAGCGCCGCTCGCGCGTCTGCGGGGACCTCGTGAAGAACCATCGACGTCGTTACCAGATCGAAGCCGCCATCATCGAAGGGCAGAGTGTCGCCGTCGGTGAGTCGGAGCTCCGCCTTATCCCCGAGGCGGGCCGCGGCTCTCTCGAGCATCGCCGGCGACACATCGACGCCGACAACCGTGCAGCCGGCATCGACATAGTGGGCCATGCTGGTCCCCGTGCCACAGCCGACATCGAGCACCTGCCATCCCGATTGGGGCTGGACCACGTCGAGGGCGACCCTGCGCACTCCCGCCTGCATCGGCTCTATGAGCCGGTCGTAGAGTCGGGCGATACGCCGATAGGGATCCTTGGTGCTCTGCAACTTCGGTACGGCTACTCTCGTCGAGTCAAGGGGGTATTGGTTTGAGCCTGCAGTATGACCGACCGGAAACGAAGTACGCCGACACCGGTGCAGGCCAGGTCGCCTTCCAGCAGTTCGGTACAGGTCCACCTGACCTGATCTACATGACCTCTCTCGAGTCGCATGCCGAGATGATCTGGGACCACCCGATCCCGTCTCACTATTTCGAGCGGCTGGCCTCGTTCAGCCGCGTCCTCTACTTCGACATTCGTGGTTCCGGAGCTTCCGACAGTGTGCCTTTGGGGAAGCCTCCAACCCCCGAAAACTGGACGGACGATGCACGCGTGGTTATGGATGCTGCCGAAGTTGAGCGGGCGGCTGTCGTGGCCGA
>JAZFSG010000079.1:0-18747 GCA_036446035.1 Acidimicrobiia bacterium
GTGCCCGCTCCTGTGCTCCGCACCATCGCCGAGCCGCCCGATGACAAAGCCCGTCCATCGACTCCCTATCACGCCAAGTTCAGCGGCCCCTTCACGGTGGCCACCGCCCTGATAGGCGGGGGCGGCCTGGGGGTGTACTCCAACGACTTCACCGACGAGACGCTCCGCGATCCGGAGCGTCTCCGGCTGGCCGGCATCGTGCGGTGTGTGGCCGATGAGGAGGCCACCTCCATTTTCCCCTACCAGTTCCCGGCCGTGCTCACAGTGCGTCTCCGAGACGGCTCGGAGCTCTCCGAGCGGATCAGCCACAACCGCGGTGGACCCGACCGGCCCCTCTCACCCGAAGAACTCGCCACCAAATTTCGCCTCAACGCCGGCCACGAGCTCCCGGCCGAGCAGGTCGATGTTCTCGAGCACGCGATCTGGGCGCTCGACGAGGAGCCGTCGGTCTCGAAGATGATGGAACTCACCCACCGATCGAGGAGGAATTCATGACTCAGGAATGGGCTGTGGTGGCGGGTGGCACCGGGGCGTTGGGATCGGCGATCTCCGAGGCACTCCGAGATCGCGGACTGACCGTCTTGGGCCTAGCCCGCCACACCCAACCCGGCGCCGACTTCATGCAGGTAGACCTCGGTAGCGACGATTCGGTGGCTGCAGTGGGTGACCGGATCGATGGCCCGGTGCGCGCAGTGGTCCACGCGGCCGGTCCGCCTCTGGCAGGTGGCGTGGCCGATGTCGACACCGCGTCCGTACTGGCCGCCTTCGATGTGAAGGTAAACGGCTTGCTGCGTCTGGTCCGGGCCGTCGACCATCACCTGGCGCCCGGAAGCCGGATCGTGGCTGTGACCGGCAACCTGGGGTACGACCCCATCCCCGCCTCGGTCACGGCAGGCGTAGCCAACGCCGCACTCGCGGCCCTGGTGCGCCAACTGGCCCGGGCGTATGGGCCGCGTGGAATCACTTGCCATGCCGTAGCTCCCGGGCCGGTAGACAGTCCGCGAGTCGATCGGCTCATCGAGCATGTGGCAGCTGCCGGGGGTATCGGTGTAGAAGAAGCGCGCGCTCGGCTCCTCGCCGAGGCATCCGTAGATCGCTTCGCCACCCCCGCGGACGTGGCCTGGGCTGTTTCGCTGTTGCTCGACGATGCTGCCATCGTCATGAACGGGTCGACCCTGTTTCTCGATGGAGGTCGTCGTTCGGCGATTCCGTAAGTGCCCGTCGGCTGCGTGGCTGTGAGACTCCTTCCGGCCACCGTGTCCGATCGTCGGTCGGCTCAGCATCAGGCGCCGTTCGTCGGGCCGAGTCGGGGTGACTCCTCAGGAGTGACTCGAGAGCACTCCGGACTCGGCTAGGTCGTTCCAGACGTGTTGTTCCACGATGAGCCCGTTGCGAATGACGAATCGATCGCAGAAGCGGATTCCGTCGAAGGCGACGTTGTGGATGTTGACACCATGCAGCAGGCCGGTCGTCACCACGACTGTGGTGTCCGAGTTGGAGGCCATGACGTCCCAGGTGTGATGAGTCTTGTCGATTGAGCGGTAGCGGCCCGACATCGCCGCCGTCATCACCTCGAGGTCGTCGAAGCGACCCTGCGGAAAGACGAGTAGGGCGTCGGGGTCGAGCAAGCGACGTGCATCCTCGATGCGTCGTTCCCCGGCGGCGATAAGGTACTCATGGACCAGTTCCAGTGATCCGGCGGGCATTCGTTCGCCTCTCCGTTGGCACAGGATTCGGATCAATGCTACATTCCGCTCTCCCCTGAAACGATGTTTCGCTCACCGGAACAGACGGGGAAGCGCTCCGAAAGGGCCCATATGAGAAGAACCACCATTTTCCTATCCCTGTTGCTCTCGTTGGTGTTGGTCGCCGCGGCCTGCGGCGACTCTGCAACCACAACTACGCCTGCGACGGAGGCGCCCGCGACGGAGGCGCCCGCGACGGAGGCGCCCGCGACGGAGGCGCCGACTACGGAGGCGCCCACGCCGATACTGATCGGATCCCTCCATCCATTGACCGGCAGTCTGGCCGGCCCGGGTAAGCGCATGGACAACGGAGCCAAGATGGCTGTCGATGAAATCAACGCTGCAGGCGGCATCGCATCGCTAGGTGGGGCGCCCCTCGAGTTGCTGTCAGCCGATTCGACCGGAGCGCCCGAGGTCGGTCTGTCAGAGGCCGAGCGGCTCATAAGTGATGGCGTTTCCGCATTCATCGGTACCTATCAGTCTGCGGTAACCACCAGTGTGGCAGCCATCGCTGAGCGCGACGGCGTCCCGCTCGTGATCGACGTCGCCGTGGCGGACTCGATCCTCGATGAGGGATATGCCAACGTGTTCCGCATCCAGCCGAACGCGACCAGCATGGGTACCAACGGCGCCAAGTTCCTGAACGAACTCGGCGGTGACGAGATCAAGACCGTGGCCTACCTCCATGACGACACCTCTTTCGGCGTTTCGGTGGCTGAAGCCTTTGCGGCTGCAGCGGTGGACTACGGCATCGAGGTCATCACCGATATTCCGTATGCGCCATTCTCGGTCACCGACCTCACGACGGAGATGGCTCAGGCCGCGGCCGGGGGCCCCGACGTGATCGTGATCACCGGCTATTACAACGATGGAATAATGGCGGCGCGGGCCGCCACCGATCTGGAAGTTGACGTAAAGGCCATCGTGGGAATAGCTCAGGGTGCGTTCCATACGCCACAGTTCGTCGAGGACTTCGGCGCAGATTCTGAGTTGTTCTTCAACTCGAACTACCACTTCAATTCATCGGACCCGAAGGTGGCCGCTGTCTTGGAGAAGTACGAGGCGACGTTCGGCGAGGCGATGGACACTGAGGCAATGCTTGCCTATCAGGCCATCTATGTGATCGCCGACGCCCTGGAGAGGGCTGGCTCGGCTGATCCGGCCGATGTCCGGGCAGCACTTGCTACAACGAATATCGCCGATCACTTCCTGGCCTACCCAGGCCCGATTACATTCGACGAGACCGGCGAGAACGTGAACGCTGAGCCGGTGTTGATGCAGGTGGTCGACGGGGCAGTACAGCAGGTCTATCCGATCGACCTGCGGGAAACCGACCCGGTGTTCCCGGGTACGCCCTGGGGTTAGTAGCCACACAGCACATAGGAGATAGATAGCGACATGCGAGGGCGGTCCAGGAAAGCAGCCTGGGCCGTCCTCGCAATCGTTGCGGCGGTAGCGGTCCCGCAGTCGACGTGGTGGGACACCAACCACACGGTATTCGCGCAGGCCGTCGTGTCGGGTCTGTTGATAGGGGGCGTCTACAGCTTGGTCGCCATGGGGCTGAGCTTGGTCTTCGGTGTGCTGGACATCATCAACTTCGCCCATGGCGCGTTGATGACGATCGCGATCTACGCCAGCTATTTGCTCTTCCAGAACTATGGGGTGGACCCCTACCTCTCGCTGTTCGTCACCATCCCGCTGATGTTTGTCATCGGTGTCGGCATCCAGCGGTTCGCGATCAATCCGGTGATGGACGCACCGGTCCACAACCAATTGCTGCTGACGCTGGGGATTGCGATCATCATCGAGAACCTGGCGCTGGTCCTGTTCACGGGTACGCCTCGCTCCATCGAGCTCGCCTACGCACGGAACGAGTTCGACCTAGGGGTCGTCACCCTCGATTTCCCTCTCAGAGTCTTCGGCGCGGTGATCAGCCTCCCGAAGCTGATCGCGTTCCTTGTGGCGTTGCTGCTCGCTGGTGTCCTGTATCTGCTCATACAGCGAACTCAACTCGGGACTGCGATCAGAGCGTCGGCTCAGGAGCCCGAGGGTGCGGAGCTCGTCGGAGTCGATGTGCGCCGCATGTATACGATCACGTTCGGTATCGGCGCCGCCTGTGTCGGGGCAGCCGGGGCTCTGGTGCTTCCGTTCCTATTCGTCAGCCCGACGGCGGGCTCCACCTTTACGATCATCGCCTTCGTCGTTGTGGTGCTGGGCGGGATGGGGTCGATACCGGGCGCCCTTATCGGCGGGCTGGTGATCGGCCTCACTCAGGAGCTCACTCAGCTGTTCGTTCCGGGGTCGTCGAAGTTCCTCGGCGTCTTTATCGTCTTCCTTGCTGTCTTGTTGTTTCGCCCCGAGGGCATCCTTGGGGGGGTCCGACGATGAGCGGACTGCGACAGCTTGCAGCGGCCTCTTCGCGAGATCTGCTGGTTCTGCTCGCGGTAGTTACGGTCCTTGCTCTCGTGCCATTGGGCGTCTCGACCTTCACCCTTTCGGTCGCCACCGCTGCCCTCATCTTCGCGCTGGCCGGAATCGGGTGGAACGTCCTGTCGGGTTTCGCCGGCCAGTTCTCATTCGGACACGCCGCCTACTTCGGACTGGGGGCGTACACGGTTGCGGTCACATTCACCAGGTACTCGATCTCGCCATGGTTGGGGTTGGTGCTCGGTGGCTTGGTGGCAGCTGCCTTCGGGCTCTTGACGGGATGGATCTCCTTTCGGTTCGGACTCAAGGGTGCTTATTTCGCGCTCGCTACGTTCGCCCTGGCTGAGCTGCTCCGACTCACCTTCAACAACTTCGACTATGTCGGAGCGGGGGTCGGAATCACCATTCCCCTTGCCGGCGGCGACTCCTGGGGCACGCTGCAATTCGAGGACACGCTTGCCATTCGGTATTTCGTAGCCCTCGGCCTGGTGGCGCTCGGCACTATGGCGGTGATCGCCGTCAAGAAGTCGCGCATCGGGAGCAGGATGCTTGCGGTGCGCGAAGACGAGGACGCCGCGGCGTCGCTGGGGATCAACCCGTTGCGAACCAAGCTGACCGCCATCGCCATCAGCGGATTCATCACGGCGGTGGCCGGTGGCTACTACGCCATGTTCCTCATGTTCGTCGACTCCGACGTGGCATTCGGACCATTCATTTCCGTCGTCATCCTCCTTCGACCGATAGTTGGAGGAGTCGGCACCATCTGGGGGCCGGTCGTTGGCGCCGCCATCCTCTCGACACTTGGTGAGGCGACGAGGACCCTCGTTCGAGAACCTCCGTCGTTCCTCCAAGCCATCGAAGGAGTCAACGGGCTCGATCAGGTCATTTTCGGGCTCATCTTGGTGCTGGTGATCATCCGCGCTCCAGACGGTGTTGTCGGCTGGTTCAACCGGTTCAGAAGGAGGAGCGCCTCTTGAGCACCATTCTTGAGGTCAAGGGCGCCACCAAGCGGTTCGGCGGTCTCACCGCACTCCACGACATCAGCCTCGATGTGGGCGAGGGAGAGATTCTCGGAATCATCGGACCGAACGGGGCGGGCAAGACCACACTCTTCAACCTGATCTCAGGCGCTATCCCCCCCGACGAAGGGCAGATCGTGTTCGACGGTGAACGAATCGACCAGCTGGCGCCGCACATCATTGCTGCCCGCGGTCTCGTGAGAACCTTCCAGATAGTGAAGCCCTTCGGTGGATTGACCGTCTTCGAGAACGTGTTGGTGGCGGCGTTCCTCCGCCGCAGCGACCCACTGGTGGCGTCTGCTCACGCCAGATCGATACTCGAGTACGTTGGGCTGGCGTCGTTCGCCGACCGTCAGGCGAAAGGCCTGACGCTGGCAGGGCGCAAGCGCCTCGAACTGGCCCGGACCCTGGCGACCGACCCCAAGGTCCTTCTCCTCGACGAGGTGCTGGCGGGACTGACACCCACTGAGGGCGCCGAGATGGTGACACTCGTCAAGTCGATCCGCGATGGCGGCGTAACCGTCGTGGTTATCGAACATGTGATGGCGGCGATCATGGCGCTATCGGACCGCATTGCTGTCATTCACCACGGCGAACTGCTTGCCGTCGGACAACCCTCGCAGATCGCCAAGGATCCTAAGGTCGTGGATGCCTACCTCGGAAAGGAGTTCCAGATTGCTCCAGATTGAGGACCTTCGGGCCGGCTACGCAGATCTCGAGATCCTGCACGGGATCGATCTCGAGGTTGGAGAAGGCGAGGTGGTCGCTCTCATCGGCGCCAACGGAGCCGGCAAGACGACGATCCTCAAGACCATATCCGGCGTCGTTCGGGCCTCCTCCGGGTCGATCATCTTCGACGGTTCTCCAATTCATGACTGGCAGCCGCGCCAGATAGTTGCTGATGGGCTTGTGCAAATCCCCGAGGGCCGCAAACTGTTCCCCGATCTCACGGTGAACGAGAACCTCCGGCTCGGCTCTTACCGGCGCGGGAGAGCGCAGGCTGACACCACTATCGAAGAGGTCTTCGAGCTGTTCCCGCTTCTGGAGGAGCGATTAGATCAGACGGCAGGAACGCTGAGTGGCGGGGAGCAGCAGATGCTGGCCATTGGGCGGGCGCTGATGGCTCGACCTCGACTACTCATGCTCGACGAACCGTCGCTGGGCCTTGCCCCGATGCTGGTAACGGACATCTTCAAAGTGATCCGCGACATCGGCCGGCGCGGAGTAACCGTGATGCTCGTCGAACAGAACGCAGCGCAAGCCCTTCAGCTGTCCGACCGTGGATACGTGCTTGAGAGCGGCAACATCGTTCTGCAGGGGACAGGAAAGGAGCTACTTGGAGATGATCGGGTCCGGACGGCTTACCTGGGTCTCTGACCCTTCCACGTGGCAGCCTCGGCGATGACCGCGTCGGTCGCCGAGGCGGTCGCGACCCTCGGCGCTCGCAGCGCGCGCCTCACCTGGAGCGAAACTCCAGAATCGGTGCGGGATCGCACGCTGCTGGTCGTGTTCGACACGCTTGGGGTAATGATGGCCGGAGCCGCAACCCCCGAGGTGCAAGCCTTGGCCGACCGACATCCCGAGACCGGTGCGGCCCCTCTGGCCGGACTCGAACGATGGGGCTCGGCCCTCGATTCATGCTGGGTCAATGGTGCGGCCGTCTGTTCACTCGAGCTCGATGAAGGCAGCAAGTACGCCCGAGGACACCCGGCGGCCCACGTGATCCCGGCCGCCCTCGCCTCCGGAGATCAAGACGGCACGTCGTGGCTGGGAGCAGTCCTGGTCGGATACGAGGTTGCCGCTCGATTCGGTCGCGCCACACGGCTCCATCGAGGCGTGCATCCACACGGAACCTGGGGAGCGACCGGCGCCGCCGCCGCCGCCGCCAGGTTGGCGGGCCTCGATGCCGATGGTGTGGCGGCAGCCATCGACGCCGCGACGGGTTTGAGTCTGGCGCCCCATTTCGAGTCGGCCTTCAAGGGCCATCCCGTCAGGAACCTATGGGTGGGAGCGGCCAACGCGGCCGGCCTGGAGGCCGCGCGCCTGGCCGACGCCGGAATAGACAGGGTCGACGGCACGGCTGCCAACACCTACGGCGACCTCATCGGCACGTTCGACCCGGCGCCTCTCACGGTCCCCTTCGAAGAGCGGTTCGAAGTCATGGGCGGCTATTTCAAGCGCCACGCGGCCTGTGCCTACACCCATTCGGCAGCCGATGCGATCCTCAGGCTGCTCGAGCAGGAACCACCGCTCCCTGTCGAAGAGGTGGACTCCGTGACAGTGGAGACCTATCAGATCGCCTCCACGCTCGACCGACTCGAGTGGCCGTCTCGGCTCGCCGCCATGTTCTCGGTTCCATTCGTGGTGGCGGTGGCGCTGCTTGAAGGCGCCTTCGGCCCGGGAGCCACGGATGAGGCACACCGGAGTGATCCCGTCGTGCACGACCTCGCCGGGCGGGTTGCGGTGGTCGCCACCGACGAGTTTGAGCGTCGCCTTCCCGAACGGCGTGGGGCACGCGTGTCCGTCCGGATGCGCGACGGCTCCCGGCGATCCGCCGAAGTCGAGCAGCCGGTCGGCGACTCATCCAACCAGCCATTCGGATGGGACGAGGTTCGCGCCAAGCTCACGGGCTTGATCGGGACCGAACGGGTCGCCGAGCTGGAGGGGACCCTACGCGATCTGGAGGGCCAGCCCGTTGGCCCCCTTCTGCTAGCAGTTACGAGGAGTTGACATGCATCTGCGCGCTATCACCCCGATCGTGGTCCCCACCGAGGAGTTGATCCGGCGTCGGGTCCGCTACGACGATCTAGCACCACCGGGTGTGACCGTCCACCTCGACAACCTCTCAGATGGTCCGGACCGACTCGAATCCCCCGGCCAGATCCGAAGGTCGGAGCAACGTGTCTATGAGGACGCGCTGCGAACCGATCCAAGTCGCTTCGACGGAATCTTCTTGGACTGCGTGCTCGACCCGGCCCTGGAGCAACTCCAGGTGGAGTCTCCCCTCCCGGTATTCGGTATCACCCGACTGGTATCGACCTTGCTTGGCTCGCTTGGTCTGCGGATGGCAGCCGTCGCCCGCAATAAGGCGATCGCCGATGAGCTGGCCGATCGCATCGATGCCTTTGGTTGGTCGTCTCACCTCGAAGAAGTGCTGATTCTCGACCTCTCACTGGAGGACATCGGCGACACGGGCCGCTGGAACCGGATCGTGGCCGAGCGGGTGGCGAGCGGCGACCTCGACGGGGTGGATGCGATCATCAACGGGTGTTCGGCCGTCGAGGTGCACCCGACCGGCGGACCGCCGCTCTTGGACCCGACCGCCCTGGCCCTCCGTCTGGTCGGGTTAGGCGCAGATCTGTTTGACGGGGGCCGGTCATGAGCGACTCGACTTTGGATATCCTGGTGGCCGGCGCCGGCGCCGCCGGAATGGCCGCCGCTCTGGCCGCCTCCGAACAGGGTTTGGAAGTTGTGGTAGTTGAGGCCAGGGAGACCTTCCGGTTGGGTTCCAACACCGCGATGAGCACCTCCATGGTGCCCGCCGGAGGAAGCCGCTGGCAGCGTCGGGCCGGGATCGAGGATTCTCCGGAGCTCTTCTACGCGGACATCATGACCAAGACGAAAGCCGCAGCCGACCCTGTGGTGGCGCGGGCTCTCACCCGATTGGCGCCGGACCTGGTGGCCTGGATGGCTGACAGCGCAGGTGTCCCGTTCGAGCTGGTCACCGATTTCCAGTACCCGGGTCATTCCCGTGATCGGTGTCTTGCGGTGGCGGATCGGGCCGGCAGCACCCTCCACCGCCACCTTCTCGACGAAGCGGCGCGGCGTCCTGAGATCACGCTGATCACCCCGATGCGGTTGACAACGCTGGAGCACGACGGATCACAGATCGTCTCGGCGCGACTCGAGACCCCCGACGGGGGCAGCGAAGAGGTGACACCTCGCAGCGTCGTGCTGGCCACGAATGGTTTCGGCGCTCGTCAGGATCTGGTGGCCCGCTACATCCCGGAGATCGAGGACGCCCTCTATCACGGTGGCGATGGCAGCACCGGCGACGCGCTCGCCATCGGCGAGTCGTTGAACGCCGACTTGGGTTACCTCGATGCCTACCAGGGGCACGGCTCGGTGGCCTCGCCGCACGGAATCCTCGTCACGTGGGCGACAGTGATGCACGGTGCGGTGCTGGTCAATGTCGCCGGAGAGCGTTTCGGTGATGAGACGACCGGCTATTCGGAGTATGCAGTTCCAGTTCTCAGGCAGCCCGAGGGGGTGGCTTGGGTCGTGTTCGACGAACGGATTGACAGAGCTTGCCGTGTCTTCAGGGACTATCAGGATCTGCTGGAGGCCGATGCGATTCGCTGGTCGGAAGGACCCGAAGAGCTAGCCGGCGTAGTCGGTGCGCCTCCGGCGACACTCGGAGCCACGCTCATCGCGGCTGGGGCTGCCGCTGTTGAAGAATCGATCGACTCGTTCGGGCGAACCCGCTGGGAAGAGCCTCTTCGTCCGCCGTATGGGTCTATCAAAGTGACCGGCGCCCTGTTCCACACCCAGGGCGGTTTGCGGGTCGATCACCACGCTCGTGTGCTTCGCAACGGCGCCCCCATCCCTGGGTTGTACGCAGCTGGTGGAGCGGCCGTTGGCATCTCCGGTCACGGAGCAGCCGGATATCTAGCCGGCAACGGATTGCTCTCGGCGCTCGGACTCGGGTTCCTGGCGGGGCGCGATTGTGGAGACGGGGACTGAAGACAACAGCCACGTGGGCCGACGCCCGCCTGAACGAGGAGAGGACATGTTTGATCTCGCTGTCAAGAACGTCAGGGTCGTTCGGCCCAACCATCCCGAAGTTGAGTCACTCGACATCGCAATCAAGGACGGGCGCTTCGCGGCCGTCGAATCCGACATCGATCCGTCGGGAGCGGCCGAGGTTGTCGACGGAATTGGTCTTCTCGCTTTTCCGGGCGTGGTCGATGCCCACATGCATTTCGGCATCTACCACCCGCTGGCTGAAGACATCGAGTCGGAGAGTCGTGCAGCAGCGACGGGAGGCGTCACAACCGGTCTCAGCTACATGCGCACCGGCCAGTATTACCTGAACAAGGGCGGACCGTACGCGGACTTCTTCCCCGACGTGCTCGACATGAGCAAGGGTCGTTCCTTTGTTGATTACGCCTATCACCTCGCTCCGATGATGGCCGAGCACATCGAGGAGATTCCCGAGTTGATCGAACGGTTCGGTGTTCCCTCCTACAAGATCTTCATGTTCTACGGCGGCCACGGACTCCACGGCCGTTCGGACGATCAGAGCTCGTTCCTCATGACGCCACCCGGAGAGCAGTACGACATTGCCCACTTCGAGTTCGTCATGCGAGGTGCTCGAGCCGCCATGGACCGATTCCCGGACAAGGCGGCCAGCATCTCGGTATCGCTGCATTGTGAAACGGCCGAGATCATGCGGGCGTACACCAAGATGGTGGAGGAGGCTGGTGAGCTCTCGGGTCTGGCGGCGTATGACGCAGCCAGACCGCCACACTCAGAAGGTCTGGCGATCATGATTGCCTCCTACCTGGCTCACGAGACCGGCTGCACCAACATCAACCTCCTGCACCTGAGCTCCGCCAAGGCGATCGACGCTGCGATGCGGATGGCACGTGTGTTTCCTCAGATCGATTTTCGACGGGAGGTGACCGTGAGCCACCTTCTGGCCGACGTCGACAGCGCTAACGGCAATTACGGGAAGGTCAACCCACCGATTCGCTCCAGGGAGGACGTCGATGCGCTCTGGGAGGCAGTTCTGGAAGGCAACGTCGACTGGGTCGTGAGCGACCATGCCTGCTGTCGTGAGGAAGTGAAGCTGGATGGTGACGACCCCGAGAACGTGTGGCTCGCCAAATCGGGCTTCGGCGGTACCGAATTCCTTCTCTCAGGCGTGCTGAGCGAAGGCTCCAAGCGGGGTCTCCCCCTCCACAGGGTGGCTGAACTGACTTCCTGGAATCCAGCCCAGCGCTACGGGTTGCATGCCAAGGGCACCATCGAGGAGGGCTACGACGCAGACCTGGTTCTGGTCGACCCGAATGAGACTTTCGTCGTTCGCGCGGCCGAGTCGGAGTCGGCTCAGGAGTACTCCCCCCTCGAAGGCCATGAGCTGACGGGTCGGGTCAAGCACGTGTTCCTTCGCGGAACCCGGATCGTGAACGAGGGACGGGTCACCGGCGGAGCAACCGGCCGCTACCTATCGCGCCCGACCGGTTGAGATCAGGACGCGTCTGGTCGGAAGCCCAATTGGCGGGATAGCTGCTGGCTGGCCGCAACGATGAGGGCGGCAGCGTCGTCTACCTCCGCCCCGAACCGCTCCACCGGCCCGCACAGGCTCATCGAGGCGACCGGCTTGCGACTGTGATCGAAGATCGGGGCGGCGACCGAGGCCGCGTCGGCCTGCCTTTCGCCCATGGAAACGGCAAAACCGTTCGCTCGGATCTCCGCCAGTTCCTGGCGGAGCCGGCTTGGATCGGTGATCGTCAGGTCGGTGAAACGGTGGAGTTCCACATTCTCGAGGTACTCGTCGATCTCATCGCCGGGCAGGTGGGCGAGCAGGGACTTGGAAGAACTGCCGGCATGCAGGGGAAACGACCTGCCCAGCACCACTGTCATCTTCACTTCGCGGGGCGGTGTGACCTGGTCGACGTAGATGCGATCCCATCCTGAACGGATGGACAGGGTGGCGGTCTCTCGAGACCTCTCGGATAGATCTCTCAGCGCCGGACGAGCGAGATCACGCACGTCGAGGTGGCGAAGAAATGCCAGCCCAACGGTAAGAGCGGCTGTGCCCAGCGAGTACCGTCGGGTCGAAGGATCGACCTCGATGAACCCCTTGACCCGCAGGGAGTTCAGGGTGCGATGTACGACTGCTTTCGATATACCCAACTCCTGTGCGATCTCCGTCACTCCGAGGGTCTGGGTGTCGGCGCGAGCGAAGGCAGTGAGAATTTCGGCGGTTCGCTCTACAGCAGTGATGGTTTGTGCCGTGGTTACGTGATTCATGACAAGGGCCTTGTTAGCCACCATAACGCAATCGGCGTTCCGCTAAGTGGAACGCTGGTCCGGTCAGTGGATCATTGGGTGCGACCTTCGGGTTATGAGTTAGAAGAGGTCATTGCACGCGGTGTTGTATGGCCCCCGCTACCGAATGGTCTCGCGATCGCCAGGTCGGGCCGGTGTGAGTAGGAGCCACATCCCGGCGTCGCGTATGGTTGGGTCGTGGACGTGGCCTACCCAGCCTTTGGGACCCTCTTCATTGACGGCGAGGAATACGACTCAGACGTGGTCATCGAAGAGGACCGGATTCGGCTCCGTCACAAGGGCCCATCCAAGCGCCTTCGCGCACAGTTCGGGCATACGCCATTGTCGGCCGATGAACAGATCCCCTGGTCAGCACCACGTCTCGTCATCGGCACCGGCGCCCACGGACGCCTCCCCCTCACCGCCGACCTGTTGGAGGAAGCCGAAGCTCGGGGAGTGGAGCTGATCGCGCTCCCTACCTCCGAGGCTTGCGAGCTGCTGCGGACGACGGGCGACAGAGAAGCCAACGCCATCCTCCACGTCACCTGCTGACAAGGCACCGATAGAGTCCGCGCCATGGGATCCGTCCGGGCACCAGCGGTGGCTGGCACCTTCTACCCGGCCGACGCAGCCACTCTCTCTGCGGCGGTAGACGACCTCCTTGCGTCGGGCGACCCCGCCCCGATCGATGTCGACCCGATGCTGCTCATCGTGCCCCATGCCGGCTACGTCTACTCGGGACCAGTGGCGGCGACCGCCTACCGGCTGTTGGCGACGATGCCGGAGCCGCCACGCCGTCTGGTCATGGTGGGCCCCTCACACTTCGTTGCCGTTAGCGGCGTGGCGACGCCGAACACCAGGGGTCTCGAAACGCCTTTGGGAATCGTCGAGGTGGATGCCGAGCTGGCGGCCGCAGCCGAGGCCCACCCCGCCGTGGCCCCTGGGCCGGCGGCACACGCTCGGGAACACAGCCTGGAGGTGCAGCTGCCGTTCCTGCAACGGGCGCTCGGTGAGCTCACGGTGCTTCCGCTCCTCACCGGAGAGGCGACTCCCCAGGAGGTGGCTGCCGTGCTCGATGAGGCCGTCGACACCGAAGGGGTCATGGGGTTGATCAGCACCGACCTCTCCCACTACCTCGACGCCGCAACGGCCCGGCGCCGCGACGCCTCCACCGCGGCCGCCGTAGTCGAGCTGCGGCCCGAGGACATCGGACGGGAGGACGCCTGCGGTCGCACCGGCCTCCAGGCCGGTCTGGTGCTCGCCAGGACGCGGGGATGGGCCTGTCGGCTCCTCGACCTGCGCAACTCGGGCGACACCGCGGGGCCGACGGACCGGGTAGTCGGGTACGGGGCCTTCGCCATCGGGCCCGTAGCCACGTGACGTCAGTTCAGGCGTCGAGCCGCACCGGCAGGCTGCGGGCTCCCCAGGTCCCGGGCCCGATCGGGTCGAAGACCCCGGCGCACGGCGTCTGACAGCTCGAACACCGGCCCTGGTCGTCGAGACTCCACCTCCCCAGTCGGTACCCAGTGCGCTCGATGAGCGTCGCCCCGCACTCGCCGCAGTACGTGGTTTGACCGGCAGGGTCGAACACGTTGCCGGTGTAGACGTGGCGCAGGCCGTTGGCGAGGCCGATGTCGCGGGCCGTGATCAGCGTCTCAGGGGATGTCGGTGGCCGGTCGAGCATCTTGAATTCCGGATGGAAGGCGGTGAAGTGCAGGGGAACGTTGGGACCGAGACGCTCTGCCACCCACGACGTCAGCTCCCCCAGCTCGTCGACGGAGTCGTTGAGGCCCGGGATCAACAGGGTGGTGATCTCCAGCCACACCTCGGTGTGGTGTCGTATGTACTCCAGCGTGTCGAGCACCGGCTGCAGATGGCCGGCGCAGCGCCGCCTGTAGAACTCTTCGGTGAATGCCTTAAGGTCGACGTTGGCGGCATCGATGTGGCGATAGAACTCGGACCGCGGCTCGGCACACACGTACCCCGCCGTCACGGCCACGGTCTTCAGGCCAACGGCGTGGCAGGCCTTGGCCACGTCGATGGCGTACTCGTGGAATATGACCGGGTCGTTGTAGGTGAACGCTACCGAGCGGCATCCCAGGTCGACAGCAGCCCGGGCGATGGTCTCGGGTGAGGCCCGGTCGGCGAGGGTGTCGAAGTGACGGACCTTCGAGATGTCCCAGTTCTGACAGAAGCGGCAGGCCAGATTGCACCCGGCGGTGCCGAAGGACAGCACCGGCGTTCCCGGCAGGAAGTGGTTGAGAGGCTTCTTCTCGATGGGGTCCACGCAAAAGCCGCTGGACCGCCCGTAGGTGGTGAGGACGATCTCGTCGCCGCGGCGGGCCCGCACGAAGCACAGTCCCCGCTGCCCATCCCGCAGCTTGCAGAAACGCGGACACAGATCGCACTGCACCCGCCCGTCATCCAAGGGCTGCCAAAAGGACGTCGAGACGATTGAATCGGCAGGCCCCAGGGGAGAGGCGTCGGTCGTCACGATCGTTGGTCGAAGCGCCACAGGCCGGCATCGGAGGCGGCGGCGACCGCCGCCTCCATCTCTCGCCGCAGCGGGGGACGGTCGATGTCGGCATACCGGGGGTTGCCGGGAACTCGATGCGTGGGGCGGTACTGGCCCATGATGTTGACGTAGGTGTCAACGGACAGCTCGGTAGCCAGCCAGCGGAAGATGGAGGCCGCCTCTGTGCCCTGGCCCGGCATCACGAGGTGACGCACCAACACACCGCGCCTGGCCAGTCCGTCGCCGTCGAAGCGAAGCTCCCCCACCTGGCGGTGCATCTCGGAGATGGCGGCCCGGGCCACCTGGGGATAGTCGCCTGCCCGGCCCAATCGCCGCGCCGTCTCCGGCTCCCAGAACTTGAAGTCGGGCATGTAGATGTCGACCAGGCCCTCCATCAGACGCAGCGACCCCAAGGTGTCGTAGCCGCTGGTGTTGTAGACGATCGGGAGACGCAGGCCTGCGGGCACTGCCGCTGCCACGGCCTCGACTATCTGGGGGACAACGTGTTCGGGTGTGACCAAGTTGATGTTGTGACAGCCGTGGTCCTGCAGCTCGAGCATCAGCGAGGCGAGCTCGTCTGCGGTGCACTCCCTCCCTGCCGGAGCTTGAGAAACGTCCCAGTTCTGGCAGAAGACGCAACGGAGGTTGCAGTAGGAGAAGAAGATGGTTCCCGAGCCGCTCCATCCCCGCAGGCAGTCCTCCTCGCCGAAGTGGGGGAAGACCGACGCCACCCGGGCATGCCGGCCCACATGACATAGGGGACGACCGTCTCCGGTCCGATCGACTCCGCAATCCCGAGGGCAGGCTCGGCACTCGGCGAGCTCGGCCAGAGCGCGATCGACCTTCGCAGGGAGGCCACCCTTGCGCCAGGTGGAGACGTAGGCCGGCTCGCCGTCGTTCAACACGAAGCCCGAGTCCACAGCGGCCGTCACCGACCTCATCTGCAAAGCGTAATCCCATTGGCCCCCTGGCGCTTGGCGTCAACTCCACCACGCCAAGCTCACTACCTTGCCGAGTGCGGCGTGGCTAGCTCTCCGCCATGATGGGGGCATGAACGCCGTGGCACGGCTGTGGTCCACTCGTCTGTCGGTCACGCTGCTGGCGGCAGCAGCATCGCTCGCCTTCCCCAAGGCCAACTGGTGGTGGCTGGGCTGGGTCGGCTTCGTTCCGATCCTGCTGCTGGTGGCCCGGTCGCCGACGCGCCGCGAGGCCATGATCCGGAGCTGGATGGCCGGCGCCGGGTTCCTCACGGCCCTCCACTACTGGCTGATCCCCTTCATGGGCATGCTCACGGTTCCGGTGGCGGCCGTCATGGGGCTGTTCTGGCTGCCGTTGGGGCTGGCGGTGTGGTCGTTCCTCCGTCCCGGGGTCGAGCGATGGAGGCACCTGGCGGGGCTGGTGGTGGTGCCAGCGGTGTGGGTGGTGATCGAGTGGGCCCGTTCCTGGGAGTACCTCGGCGGCTCCTGGGGTCTGTGGGGACTCACCCAATGGCGCATCGGTCCCGTCATCCAGGCCGCCGCCCTCGGCGGCGTCTGGCTCCTGAGCTTCCTGTTGCTGGCGGTCAACGTGGCGCTGGCGCAGGCACTGATGGCGAGGGGGGCCCAGCGCCGGGCGGCGGTGGCGGTGGCGGTGGCGATCCCGCTGCTGATGACCGTGGGGGGTGCGCTCCGCGGCGACCCTGCGGTCTCGGGGTCGGTGCGCATCGCCGGCGTTCAGCCCGGAGCGTTCGACTCCCCCCAGGAACGCTTCGACGGCCACCTCGCCCTCACCGCCTCGCTGGAGCCCTCGACCTTCGACGTCGTGGTGTGGGGTCAGAGCAGCGTCAGCCTCGACCCGTTCGCCGATCCCGAAGTGGACGAGGCGCTCCGTTCCGCGGCGGCCCGGGCGGGCACCGACCTCTTCGTCAACGTCGACATCCGAGCCGGGGACAGGACCACCAAGTCAACGATGCAGTACACCCCCGACGGCCCCGTCGCCACCTACGACAAGCGCCGCCTTGTCCCCTTCGGCGAGTTCGTCCCGCTCCGCGGGTTGTTCGGCTGGGTGAGCGGCGTCACCCAGGCAGCCGAAGAGGACAGGGCCCGCGGCGACGAGGCCACCACCATGACGTCGGCGGGCGTCGAGATCGGGCCCTTGATCTCATATGAGTCCACGTTCCCCGACCTGAGGCGGGAGCTTGCCGTGCTCGAGGCCGACCTCACCGTGGTCCAGGGGGCAAGCTGGACCTTCCAAGGGAGCTGGGCGCAGCCCCAGCAGGCGAGCTACGAAGCGATCCGGGCCGTCGAATCCGGCAGATCGGCTGTGCTGGTGTCGGTGAGCGGAACCTCTGCCGCCTTCGACGCCCGCGGGCGCCGCCTCGCCTGGGTCCCAGCCGACCAAGAGGTGGCCTTCGTCGTCGAGGTCCCGCTGTCACAGGAGAAGACGCCCTACGTTCGCTTCGGCGACTGGGTGGTGTGGCTCAGCTTCGGTGTGGCGGCTGTCGCAGCAGCGACGCTGTTGGTCCGCCGCCTCCGGAGTTCGGAGCCGGCGACCTTCGGGTGACGAGATCCGCGCTCCCAGAAGGAGACGTTGGGGTGGCGTACAGCTACTGGTCGCCAGAGGCATGTGCAGAGCTCCTCGAGCTATGGCGGTTTGATTCAGATTTGAGCCAGCCCGCAGACAAACTTGCTGCCTACGTGCCGTTCTGGGGAGGCTTCGACTCATTGGCGCTAGGCGATGAACTGGTTGCGATCCTTTCTGGCGAGGCCGGCGGCCTGCAACTAGTGAGTGGATCTCTAGGCGAGCCCGCAGACATGGCTGACTCTCCTTGCGCGGAATAGCTCCGCGCACTAGCCAAGGGACGTCCACCAGAAGCGACTCAAGGCCCACCTGGCCCGTCATCGATGTAGCGGGGCGGGGAAGCCCTCCCCTTCGGGGAGGGTTGGGAGGGGGAAGAAACAGCAACCCGCCGGCGGGTTCACCTCCCTGCGGTCCTGCGCTTCCAGGAACGAAGAAACCCGGCCATTTCGGCCGGGTTTCTTCGTTCTCGTAGCGGGGGCGGGATTTGAACCCGCGACCTTCGGGTTATGAGTCTGACGGGTGCCGTGACGTCTGGGGTCGTCCTGTAGCGTTCCGTGCCGTCCTGTCAGGCGTCCCACCCATAGTCGTAACGTTCCGTGCCTCTCCGTGTCATCCAGTTACACCCTGTTCGGTTGCAGTTTGGGTTGCAGAATCAAGTGCGCCGGCTGGCTAGGGATCTCCACATCTTCAACTGCCTAGTGGCATTCTCCCCACGGCTCCGTTGAGACGATCTCGACGGACTCAACGATGGGCCGGGCTCGTTCAGTGAACTCTTCAAAGAAGTCCTCATCTGCCGTCACGGTCACGAACAGGAGTCCTGTGTCGGTGTTGACCAAGTAGAGCGATACGACCTCGCCGAATCCTGGCGTGAAGCGGACACCAGGGAGGTCGATAGAGCCCGCTGTGTATCCGTGGAGAAGGACTGTCGGAGAGCTGTCGAGTTCAACAGTTGAAGTCTCGGCGCCAATGAAGGAGGACTCCATCGCAGTCGCTACTTCACTGAGGACGAAGTCACCCCGCATAGGACCGACGGCTACCTCGGCGGGGGCAGGGACTAGGTAGTGACGGAGGGCAAACCAATCAAGGTGGTTGTCACACGCAATCTGTTGGACATACCAGCCATCCTCGGGTGCTTCTATCGAGATGACTGGGTCGTAGCTTGATTGCCATTCCGCGTGCGGCGCAACTGCGCGCCAGGAGGCGTATGGCGATGGGATGGTTTCGTCGAGTAACGACGAGACGGGCAAGGATGTACCGATCTCCACGAGATCTACCAATCCCCCCTCCAACTCGACATTCACCCGTGCGGTGAAGCCAGACACGACGTGGCCACCGTCGTCGAGGAGTACCCATGCCGGGAGGAGGGGTGCCTCGACACCCCAGGGCTCTAGATCGGCTGCAAAAACAAGCGGAAAGCTGTACTTGC
>JAZFSG010000080.1:0-17256 GCA_036446035.1 Acidimicrobiia bacterium
GTTCAGTCGCCCGCTGCCCCTCGACGACGATGGGCCCCACGACGGTGGCTCCGGTCAATACCGCTTCAGCCGCGCCGGCGACTTCCTAACACTGCAATTCCTTGACGACGGCGTTTGGGCTGATCAATACCGGTTCACCTTGGACCCCGTCGTGCCGGCTGTCTTCGACGCGTCGAACGAGTTCCTGCAGACTTCCCCGACGACGCACTTCACCGCCAAGCCGTTCGCGACACGGCTGCTCGCCGGCGGGCCAGATCGTGTAACTCTGGTCCACGATCGCCTCAAGCTTCGCCGTGGTGGTATCTGGACGGAGACGCTCGTCCCGGAACGGGACTGGCCCGGCGCGCTGCTCGAGTGGTTCGGGATGGAGCCCCAAAGCCCCAACCCTCTGGCGAATACGATGGGGCCATGAGCGAGCGCCTCCCGCCCGTCTGCACCGCAGATCAGATCAGAGACGCCTATCACGTTGGGCTCCGCATCGTCTGGGAGGACAACGGGGAGCGAGCCGTCTGGGACATCGTGGCCGTTGATGAAACCACGGCTACGACCAGATTCACCGCCGCCGAAGGCACTGAGACGGAGCGCACGGCTACCTTCGAGGACCTGTCCAACCACTCGGCGTTCCCCATGGGGACCACGATGGTGGCTGAGGAGTTCACAACTCCGGCCGGCACCTTCGCCGGGACTCACGCAGTCGTTGCCACTCCAGACGGCGACCATCACTTCTACTTCAGCGATGCCCACCCCGGCCCGCCGCTCATCATCAGCTCACCGGGATCTCTCAATCAGCAGGTTGAGCGCAACGACCTGTAACGGTTCAGTACGTCTGTGGAACGAACGTCTGGTCGGTGATTGGCGTCCGCATATACCCGATGGGCTCCTGGCGGGGCGGCAGCTCGATCTCGGGCCGAACCACGTCCTGGTAGGGGATCAGGCTGAGGAGGTGACTGATGCAGTTGAGCCTGGCTCGACGCTTGTCATCGGACGGCACGACGTACCACGGAGCCTGCTTGATGTCGGTGTATGTGAACATCTCGTCCTTGGCTCGGGAGTACTCGACCCACTTGGCGCGCGACTCCAGGTCCATGTCGCTGAGTTTCCAGCGTCGCTTGGGGTCGGCGATCCGAGCCTGGAACCGTCGCTCCTGTTCGGCGTCGCTGACGGAGAACCAGTACTTGACGAGGACGATCCCCGAGCGCACCAGCATCCGCTCGAACTCTGGGCAGGACCGCAGGAACTCCTGGTACTCGTCGTCGGTGCAGAAGCCCATGACACGCTCGACGTTGGCGCGGTTGTACCAACTGCGGTCGAACAACACCATCTCACCGGCAGCAGGCAGGTGAGCGACGTAGCGCTGGAAATACCACTGGGACTGCTCCCGCTCGGTGGGCTTCACCAGCGCTTCGGTGCGAACGATGCGAGGGTTGAGGCGCTCGGAGATGCGCTTGATGACGCCGCCCTTACCGGCAGCATCCCTGCCCTCAAACAGGACGACCACTTTCAAGCCCTGGTCGACGATCCACGTCTGCAGCTTCGCCAGCTCGTCTTGCAGCTTGTCGAGCTCCTCCTCGTAGTAAGCGCGCTTGACCTTGCCTTGAGTATTGAGATGCTCGGCCGTGGCGGGCGGAACGTGCCGCAGCCCGGCCGGTAGCGATTCCTCGGCGCCTTCGAATTCCTCAGCCATATCTTCTCCTCCAATATCGAGACTACTTCAGTCGCGGGAGACCAGGTTTGGCTACCGGGGTCGCGTCCAGGTCGGAAGACTTCTCTAGCTGAGGAGTACCCCTTTTCGGCTTGTCGTCGGTTACTTAGTAACCGGTTGTGAAAACGATGTTGTCACCTCTCCGCATCGAGCGGCGCCTCGCCTCGGGCGTCCTGGCGCTGCTGCTCGCCCTCGGTCCCCTCGCCGTTGCCGGTGCCGCCTCAGCTGCCGCGGTCGGCGTCACCATCGATGATGCCCTGACTCCCAAGGACCTAGCGGTTGGTGTCGGCACCACCGTGACCTGGACCAATGGTGATACCGAGCGCCATCGGATGCGATCCCGCAGCGGTCCTGTGGAGTTCGACTCAGGGAATCTCGATCCCGGCGACAAGTTTCAGTTCACCTTCTCCGTCGAGGGAACCTACTCCTACCTGGACGAGCGGGACACCGACAACCCTGCGTATCAGGGCTCGGTAGTCGTGACCGCAGATGCCCCGCCTGGAGGCGAGGAGCCTGCCCCTCCGCCAGGGGGCGAACCTCCTGCCCCGCCCGTTGGCGGGGACGTCTCCATCTTCAATCGGTCCTACCAGCCGGGGTCGTTGACCGTTGGCGTCGGGGCGACCGTGAGATGGGCCAACAATGACGATCGGGTTCACACGGTCACCGCCCGCAATGGCGGTTTCGACAGCGGAATCTTCGATACCGGCGGCACCTACAGTCGCAGCTTTCCAACGGCCGGCACCTTCGAGTACTTCTGCACCGTCCACCCGGACATGGTGGCTTCGATCACGGTTGTGGGTGACAGCGGCGAACTCCCTCCGCCGCCGGCTCCTACACCCGATCCCACTCCTACCCCCACTCCAGACCCGACCCCGGCGCCTCCCGCGAATGCCGACATCTCGGTCTTCGATTTCGGGTTCGCCCCAGCCAACCGCACCGTCGACGTCGGCGACACCGTTTCGTGGGCCAACACGGGGGTCGCTCCACACACGGTCACGGCCGACGATCGTTCCTTCGACTCGGGGTTCATGTTCTCGGGTGATCCGTTCAGCCGCCGGTTCGACGCCCCCGGTGCCTTCGCCTACTTCTGCTCGATCCATCCTGAGATGGTCGGAACCATCACCGTTGTCGGCGAGGCCACCGGCGCCGCGCCGCCACCGGAACAACCAGCTGCTGGAAGCACCACACCCGCTGCCAGCGGTGCTACTCCTTCTGGCGACATCTCGATAGTCGACAACGACTTCAAGCCCTCTGCCTTCACAGTTGCTGTGGGGTCCACGGTGTCGTGGGCCAACACGGGGGCGGTGCCGCACACGGTCACTACCAGCGGATTCGACTCCGGTTTCATCATGCCCGGCAACCGCTTCAAGCGCACCTTGTCTGCCGAGGGTTCGTTCAGCTACTTCTGCACTATCCATCCAGGGATGGCTGGGACCGTTAACGTCGTCGCAGCGACAGCAGCAGGGACTAGCCAGCCGGCCGAGGCGGTGGCCGTCGTCGAGAACTCATCCTTGGGTGTCGCCGAGCCCCAAGGCACCGAGGAGCTTCCTGCCGAGCTTCTGCCTGCCTCCATCGACATCATCGACCTCGACTTCGACCCGCGGCTCGTCACTGTGACGGCGGGCACGGCGATCACCTGGACCAACGTTGGCGAGCTACCGCACACTGTGACGGGAGACTTCGGTGACTCTGGCTTTCTCGAGCCGGGCGGCGCGTACTCCACCACCTTCAATGAGGAGGGCACCTTCGAGTACCTGTGCACCATCCACCCGACGATGATCGGAACCGTCGTTGTCGTCGGGGCCGCGGCTGATGGACAACCGCTCGATGCGGCACCGGGGATAGTCGCCGCCGCGCCTCCGAATGCTGCACCGTTGGTCGCGGTCGCTCCCGCTAGGTCCGACAGCGGCCCACCGTGGGGCCCCGTGTTGCTCACCGTCTTGATCCTCGTTGCCGTCGCCGCCTCGCTGATCGGGGCGGCTCGCCCGACGGGGGATCGGTGACCGTTGCGAGCTAGCGGAGGCTCTGCCGAGGACTGCTGTAGGTCGACATCGAGGCGTGCTTGGCCTTTCGGTGGCTTGAGCTACGCCACGGCCGCGAGCGCCACGACATGCCCCTTTCTTGGATAATCGTTAATCGTTTATCATGAGCAGCACGGTCTTGTGACCCGGGGCCGTGTGAGAGGAGCGCAATGTCATCCTTCCGAGTTGCCGTGATTCCCGGAGACGGAGTGGGCGCCGAGGTCGCGGATGAGGCCGTCAAGACCCTTCGGGCCGCTGCCGACACCTACGCTTTTGGCATCGAGACGGAGAGCTTCGATTGGGGGTGCGACCGTTACCTCGAACATGGCGAGATGATGCCGGCGACCGCACTGGAGACACTCAGCGGCTTCGATGCCATCTTCTTGGGATGCATAGGCGACGATGCCAAGGTGCCCGACCACATCTCCCTGCAAATGCTTCTCCACATTCGTAAAGGCTTCGATCAATACGTCAACCTCCGTCCCATCAAGCTGTATGCCGGCGTGAGTACTCCGGTGAGCACTGCCAACGCAGACACCCTCGACATGCTGGTCGTGCGGGAGAACACTGAGGGTGAGTACTCGAATGTTGGTGGCTTTTTCAAGGCAGACACACCGGACGCATTCGCCCTGCAGACTTCGGTGTTCACCCGCAAGGGCTGCGAGCGGGTCATCCGCTATGCCTTCGAGACCGCCCGGCGACGGGCCAAGCTCGGCAACGGCAATGTCGTTGGTCGCGTGACCAACTGCACGAAGTCCAACGCCCTCGGGTACTCGATGGTGTTCTGGGATCAGGTCTTCGACGACGTGGCCAAGGAGTATCCCGATGTCGAGACGGACGCCGCCCTCGTCGATGCCATCACGATGTGGTTCGTCAAGAACCCGGAATACTTCGACGTCGTTGTGGCGTCGAACCTCTTTGGAGACATCATCACCGATCTCGGCGCCATGCTCCAGGGTGGAATGGGCTTCGCCGCCGGCGGCAACATCAACCCCGAACGCCAACACCCGTCGATGTTCGAGCCGATCCACGGGTCGGCACCGAAGTACACGGGACAGGGACGAGTCAACCCCGTCGCCTCGATCGAGGCGATCCGATTGATGCTGGAGCATCTCGGCGAGCAAGAAGCCGCTGACGGCGTCCAAGCCGCAGTGGCAGCCACATTGGCTGAAGGCGAGGTGCGGACGGCGGACATGGGCGGCACCGCGTCGACGGCCGAGCTTGGGAGCACCATCGAGCGAGCGATCAAGGAAGTGTGAGCGATAGGCGCATCCAGCTGGAGCGCAGGAGGATCTCTGTGGACAAGGTCAGAGTCGGAGTAGCGGGATTCGGAGTCATCGGACAGCGGCTCGCAGACGGCGTTGCCCGGCAGGAAGACATGCAGTTGGTCGGTGTTGCCGACGTGAAACCGACCTTGGCGGTCAGGGCGTTGGCGGAGAGGGGTATGCCGTACGAGCTCTACGCGGCGATTCCGGAGGCCGTCGATCAGCTGGGCGCTGGCGGCATCCCGGTCGCCGGTGGGTTCGACGACCTACTGGACAATGTCGACATCATGCTTGACGCCACCAGTGCGGGGGTCGGCGCCGAGAACAAGAAGCGCTATGTCGACAGGGGACTCAAGGCGATCTTCCAAGGTGGCGAGTCGTCAGACATCGCCGACGTCTTCTTCCACGGATACGCCAACTACGACAAGGGCGTTGGCGAGGACTACCTCAAGCTGACGTCGTGCAATACGACGGGATTGATCCGTGCCGTTGACTGCCTCGATCGTGGTGTTGGCGTAGAGAAAGTGGCGATCACCATCATCCGGCGGGTAGCGGATCCCGGGGATACCCACCGCGGCATAGTGGACATGCTCCTGATGGAGCCGATCCCCAATCACCAGGCGGTCGACCTGATGCTCGTGATGCCGCACGTGGCAGCAACAGGGTTGCTGGTGCACGCACCTGTTACGCACGGACACATCATCACGATCGTGGCGACGCCGAAGCAGAAGGTCACGAAGGACGAGATGCTCGATCTGTTCAAGGCGCATCCACGGATTCGCGTCGTCAAGATCGAAGACGGCTTCAATTCGAACACTGCGCTGTTCAACTACGGGCGCTTCCTCGGCCACCCCAGGGGCGACATGTACGAGATCGGAATCTTCGAGGAGACCATCGGATTCTCGGGGGATGACATCGTGCTCGCGATCAACATTCCGCAGGAATCGGTGGTTATCCCCGAGAGCATGGATGCCATCCGAGCCGCTCTTCCGATGCAGAGCAACCGCGACGAGGCCCTTGCCCTCACCAACAAGTTCCTGGGCATGGAGTAGCGCTGACGAAAGTTACAAGGCCGGCGTAAGTCGAGGAGTTGTGTGTTGAAGATCCGTTCTATCGACGACCTCGACGTTCGAAACGCCCGGGTCTTGCTGCGAGTCGACATCAACTGTCCACTTGATGGCGCTTCCGGCGCGATCGCTGACGACAGTCGACTCCAGAAGAGCCTGCCCACCATCCGCGACCTTGTCGATCGAGGCGCACGACTGGTGCTCATCGCCCATCAGGGGGACACGCTTGATTACCACAACCTGGCGTCGCTGCGCAATCACGCCGAGCGGCTGACGGAACTGCTGGGACAAACTGTTGGGTTCATAGATGACATCGCCGGCCCTGCGGCGCGACAGGCGATCGTTCAGCTCGCCCCAGGCGAGATTCTGCTGCTCGAGAACCTTCGCTTCTTGACCGAGGAGGTCTCCACCTTCGAGACTGCCGTGAAACTCACAGCAGCCGAAATGACCCAGACCTACCTGGTCCGCGGGCTGGCTCCCCTGTTCGACTACTACGTCAACGACGCCTTCGCGGCCGCGCACAGGAACTCGCCGTCCATGGTGGCATTCCAGGAGCTGCTGCCGACCGCCGCCGGGAGACTCCTCGCGGCCGAGTTGGAGGCTCTCGATGGCCTGAAGGAGAACCCGGCTCGTCCCTGCGTCTTCCTGCTCGGGGGCCTAAAGATCTCTGACGCTTTCGGGATGATGGAGAGGATCCTGTCGGAAGGTGTTGCGGACAGCGTCCTCACATCGGGCATCGTCGGCCAGATCATGTTGATGGCGGACGGGGTCGACCTCGGCGAGCCGTCCGAGGACTTCATCCGAGACCGTTCGCTGCACAGGTTCATCGGCCCGGCCGCCGCCTACCTGGCCGAGTACAGAGACGTGATTCGGATGCCGCTCGATGTCGCCTGCGACATCTCGGGCGAGCGACGCGAGTTCGCAGTCACCGATCTGCCTGCACCAGCCGCGATCACCGATATCGGTCCCGAGACGATCGCCCTCTACCGAGAGATCGTCGAGGGGGCAGCGACGCTCTTCGTCAACGGTCCTGCTGGGGTCTACGAGTCTGAGGTGAGCGAGGTTGGCACCAGGGCGCTGTGGTCGGCAGTTGCCGAGGCAAGCGGCAGCTCCGTCATCGGCGGCGGAGACACCGTTGCGAGTGCCCGTCGCTTCATCAGCCTTGACGACATCGACCTGGTCAGCACAGGCGGGGGAGCACTCATCCGGTACCTCAGCGGGATGCCCTTGCCGCTCGTCGAGGCGATGCAGCAGGGCGCTGAACGAGACGCGGCGCGCCCCGGGGGCTGAGTGGTCGACGCCGATTGAGGACGGCGCCAAGGCCAGGTGATGCGGGGCTTTGACGTCAGGTGCGGCCCCTCCTATCGTAGATATTCGATAATCGATTGTTTGAGGAGGCCGCATGCTCAAGGCGGTGAGCAAGGACGAGGCCCGGGTCTACAGCCTGCCGGGCCGGGACTGGTTGTATTACAGCGGCCCCGACATGACAGGAGCGCAGCATCTCACGGTGGGTTACTCCCTGTTCCCTGCGGGGTCCGCTCCAGAGGGGCACGTTCATCCCACCCAAGAAGAGACGATCTACATCATTGCCGGTCGGGGCGAGCTGGTGACGCCGGAAGGCACGGAGCAACTCGAGCCGGGCACCGTGGTCTACATCCCGATCGGGCTGCATCACGCCACGGTGTCACATGGACCCGACCCGCTGGAGATGGTGACGGCCTTCTCTCCGCCGGTAGTGCCGGGGTCCTACGAGGACGACTGACAGGAGGTTGCGCATGACGCAGGCCGATCAGGTTTATGCGATTGACGAGCTGACTGATGTCGCACGACGCGCCCGCATTCACATCCTCAGCGCTGTTGCCAATGCCAAGGGTGGGCACGTTGGCGGGCCCTATTCGGCGATCGACACGCTGACGGCTCTCTACTTCCGGACCATGAACATCCGACCGGAGGAGCCCGCTTGGCCCGATCGCGACCGTTTTGTGCTCTCCAAGGGTCACAGCTCGATCGCCCTGTACACGATCATGGCTCTGCGCGGCTACTTCCCCGAGGCGGAGCTGCACACATTCGATGCCATCGACTCACGGCTGCAGGGTCATCCCGACATGACCGTTCTGCCAGGCATCGACATGTCATCGGGATCGCTCGGCCTCGGGTTTGCGGGTGCACTTGGCATCGCTCTGGGCGCCAAGGCCCAGGGCCTGCCCTTCCATACCTACGTCATGCTGGGCGACGGCGAGTGCAACGAGGGGATCGTGTGGGAGGGTGCCCACGTCGCTAATCGCTATGCACTCGACAATCTCACAGCCATCATCGACCACAACCGGCTGCAGCAGTTCGGCTGGCGTGGCGAGACCGCAGCCGAACGCATCACGCCGTATGCCGGCGATCAGCTGGCAGATCGCTGGCGGGCTTTCGGGTGGAATGTCATGGAGATGGACGGTCACGACATGACCTCCATCGTGGACACTCTCAGCGCGGCGCGTGAGGCGAAAGGTGATCCGGTGGCCGTCGTCGCCCACACCGTCAAGGGCAAGGGCGTCTCCTATATGGAAGGCGACTACAGCTGGCACAGTCGGGTGCCAACATCCGAGGAGTTCGAGCAGGCGATGCGCGAACTGGATGCCACCCCTGAGGAGCAGCTATGACCACCCTCACCATGGGCAAGCCGCTGCGGGTGGCGTTCGGTGAAACGATCACGGAGCTCGCCGATACGGACGACCGAATCGTTGTGCTCGACGGCGACACCGGGAGTTCGACGCGAACGGACATCTTCGAGGAGGCCCATCCGGAACGCTTCTTTCAGATGGGTATCACCGAGCAGAACATGCTCGGCATGGCCGCGGGCATGGCAACGCTTGGCTTGATCCCGATCGTGAGCACCTTCTCGTGCTTCATCGTGTCGCGCGCCCACGACTCGATTCGCGTGTTGATCGCACAGCCGAAGCTCAACGTCAAACTGATGGGCGGCTACGCCGGACTCCTTGCAGGCATGACGGGCAAGACTCACCTGCTGTTCGACGACGTGGCGATCATGCGGTCGATGGCCAACATGACCATCGTCGCACCCGTGGACGAAATCGAAACCCGACGAGCCCTGGAGGTCATCGTCGACTATCCGGGGCCGGTCTACCTGCGACTGACGCGTCCGGCGAGTCCGATCGTCCTTGACGATGATTACGAGTTCGAAGTCGGCAAGACAGTGGTCGTGCGGGAGGGCAGTGACGTGACCTTGTTCTCCACCGGCACTCAAACGGCGCGAGCGTTCGAAGCCACCGAGCAGCTTGCGGCCTCGGGGATCGATGTGCACCTCGTGCACGTCCCGACGATCAAACCTCTCGATGTCGCCAGCATCGTGAATCACGCAAAACGCACGGGGCTAGCTGTGACGACCGAAGAGCACACGATCGTGGGCGGCCTGGGCGGAGCCGTGGCCGAGACCCTTTCCGAGTATCACCCCGTACCGCTGAAGCGGCATGGCCTGGCCGACGTGTTCGGTGAGTCGGGTGCGAACGATGCGCTGCTGGACAAATATGGGCTGTCTGCGCCGAAGATCGCTGCAACGGTTGCGGCGTTCTTGGAATCTCATAGGTAGAGGGTTCGATTGGCATGGGCGGATGATGATCTGGCATAGGAGACGATGATGAATCAGACCGACATCTACCGCCTGGACGGGCGCGTTGCGGTTATCCCGGGCGGGAGCGGTGCCATCGGGTCCGCCCTGGCGGTCGCGCTGGCGGCAGTCGGGGCCAAGATCGTGATCGTTGGCAGGTCTCGAGAGCGCGGGCAGGCTGCGGCGGACAAGGTTGTCGCGGCCGGGTCCGAGGCGCTGGTAGTCGAGGCCGACGTGACCACCAAGGAGGACGCCGACCGGGCGGTGGCCGAGGCGATGGCGAAGTTCGGGCGGGTGGACATTGTCGTCAACGCTGTTGGCGGCGGCGCCGGCAAGGTGCTCTTCGACGCCCAGGACTACCCGCAGACTGACTGGGACTGGATATTCGACCTCAACGTTGCCAGCACGGTCTTGCCTACTCAGGCCGCGGTCAAGGCCATGATCGAGGGAGGCCGTGGTGGTCGAGTGCTCAACATTTCCTCGGTTCGCGGTCAACTCGGGATCGACGCCGGGTATTCGGCGTACGTCGCCGCCAAGGGCGCCATCGACTCTCTGACCCGGCAGTGGGCAACAGAGTGGGCCAAGCACGGCATCACCGTCAACGCCATCTCACCGACTTTCGTAGATACGCCGCAGGTGGCGATGCTTCTGGACGATCCCGACTTCAAGGCCGGCGTCGTCGGAAGGATCCCATTGCGCAGGATCGGAGAGACCGATGACCTCGTCGGCGCAACTCTCTTGTTCTGCTCTGATGCCTGCTCTTTCATCACCGGGCAGATCTTGACGATCGACGGCGGACTCACCGCGACCCAATAGGACTAATTGGAAAACGAACCGGAGGGCTTCTCATGGAGAATGTGACCAGCAATGTGTTCACCGAGACCAAGGTGCGCGGCTGTAATCCCAGCTACGTGACAACGTCGGATGGCGTCGTCGTCATCGACACGCCGCAGCTGCCGACCCGCGCCGTCGAGATGCGCCGGGCAGCCGAGGCCCATGGGCCGATCAGGTACTTGATCAACACCGAGCACCATGTCGACCACATCTTCGGCAACTATTACTTCAAGGGTTCCGGCACGGTTGTGCACCATCAGGGTGTTTACGACAACTTCATGACAGTGAGCCCCGAGCTCGATCCGTTCGCATACGCCGCCGAGGCGCTCCCAACGGACGACCCAGACGGTCAGTCCATCTTCCCCGACCGCGACGAGTACTACGCAGACCCCAACAAGGGTCAGGTGGTGTTCACCGGCGATCTCACTTTGCGGGTAGGCCAGCACACGTTCGAGCTGATCCACACGCCGGGACACACCCCAGGCCAGGTGGCGGTCCACGTCCCCGAGGAAAGGGTCGTATTCACCGGCGACACCATCTTCAGCGAGTGTCAGACCTGGCTGATGACGTCGAACGTCGACGAGTGGCTCGTCGCACTGCAGACCATCGGTGAGCTCGATGTCGACCACGTCGTCCCTGGTCATGGTCCTGTTACCACCAAGGCATACCTCCACAACCAGCGCTCCATGTTGATGGAGTGGAAGACGGCAGTTGCGGTGGCCGTCAGCAAGGGTTGGACGCGCGACGAGACCGTTGAAAGAGTGAATTTCGCCGACAGGTTCCCTGTGGATATCGGCCAGGAGTACATGATGGACTTCATCCAAACGCTCAACGCAGGATCCCTGTACGACAAGCTCACTTCCGCCTGAGCCCCCTGCCCGCTCGCCGGCACCGCCCGTGAGCGAGTCGTTGCCGGTCGAAGACGATGGCGTGCGGTGGCGCGCCGTGGTCCCCGCCATCGCCGGCGTCACCGTCGCCATGCTCCCCGGCTTCTTGACCGCCGGTCTGGCCGTTCAGGTCAGCGCCGACATCGAGCTGTCCCTCCTCGGCCTCGGTGTCGTCATCGGAGTCTTCTTCGCCGCTTCCGCCGTTGCGTCGCCCCTCATGGGCGCGTTGGCGCAACGCGTCGGCTGGGTGGCCGGGATTCGAACCTCGTCCGTGTTGGCGGCCGCCAGCCTCGCCGGCATCGGACTATCGGCAACGTCGGCTGTGTCGCTAGGCGCCTGGTTCGTGCTTGGGGGAGTGGCTGCAGCATTGAGCCACCCAGCGGCCAACCTGGCGGTTGCCAGGTGTGTTCCCCCGGGGCGCCAGGGCTTGCTGTTCGGCGTCAAGCATGCCGCGGTGCCCATGGCCACCTTCTTGGGCGGTGTTGCCGTCCCCGCTGTCGCCTTGACCGTCGGTTGGGAGTGGGCGTACCTAGGGGCAGCCCTGCTGGCCCTCTTCGTCGCCGCGGCCGTCCCGGGCGATCCGGCCGCCCACGAGATCACCGCCAGGCGGTCCGATGCCACGCCACCGAGACTGGCGACGCCGCTGCGCCTGCTCGTCGCGTTGGCCGTGGCGTCGATGCTTGGCATTGCTGGAATCGACGCGCTGGCGTCGTTCATCGTCACCTACTCCGTCGACATCGGCGTCGGCGAATCGGCTGCCGGCCTGCTCTTGGCGGCAGGCAGCGTCGCCGGGATTACGACTCGTCTTGTAGCCGGCTGGCTGATCGATCGCTCGATCCGAGCGGATCTGACGGCCATCGCGGCCCTGCTTGTGGTCGGCGCCCTCGGCATCGCCGGGATAGCCAGTGGCGGTCAGGCATGGCTGGTCGTTGGCGGGCTCGTAGGGTTCGCGGCAGGATGGGGCTGGTCGGGTTTGTTCACCTTCGCCATCGTCAGGGGTAACCAAGATGCCGCCGCCACTGCCACCGGCATCACCATGACCGGAACCTTCATCGGGGCTGCCGCCGGTCCTCCGCTGTTCGGATGGCTGGCGGACCGGGTGTCGTACGAGGCGGCGTGGTGGGCGACGGCGGCGTCATTAGTAGCCGCGGCTGTGATCATGCTCTACGTTCGCGGCAGGCGAAGGGGAAGCGATGAGTGACTACCACCTGCACTTCCACCCCCATGTTCCAACGGCAGAGTCGCCGCCCATGGGCGTCTATCCGGCCGGCTACATCGATCGCTACTTCGAGGTAGCGGCCAGGCGAGGCGTAACCGAGTTGGGTTTCAGCGAGCACCTGTATCGCTGCGTGGAAGCGGAGCCTGTCCTTGGTAACTGGTGGGCGGACGAGCCTGACTCCGTCATGGCCGCCGAGATGGAGAAGATCGTCCGCGAGGAACGCACCCTCTCGCTCGATGCTTACGTCGATGTCGTGCTGGACGCCAAAAGGCGAGGGCTTCCCGTCAAGCTCGGCCTCGAGGTCGACTTCGTTCCCGGATCCGAGGCAGCGACTGTCGACTTCCTCAAGCAGTATCCCTTCGACTTTCTGATCGGGTCCGTGCATTGGATCGGCCCGTGGGCATTCGACCGCGTTGCCCTCTCTGACGAGTTCGCCAGACGCGGCGTGCTGGCTGCCTATGAGCAGTACTTCGATCTCGAGACCCGATTGGCGGCCTCGGGGATGGTCGATGTGCTGGCTCATGCCGATGTCATCAAGAAGGTAGGCATCCGGCCGCAGCAGCCGATCCTCGATCTCTACGCCCCCGTCGTGGCCGCCGCCACCGCCTCGGGGGTGGCCGTCGAGGTCTCGAGTGCCGGCTTGAGGAGGAGGGCCGCCGAGATGTTCCCGGCACCGGCCTTCCTGGCACTGTTTGCGGCGGCCGGCGTCCCGATAACGCTCGCCAGCGACGCCCACGGTCCAGACGAGGCCGCGTGGGGCCATTCCAAGGTCGTCCGTGCGGCTCGGGACGCCGGGTACACCCATCACCTGCGCTTCAGCGATCGCGCGCCGCAGGCCGTTCGGCTACCGGACGCGCCGCCAGGCGACGACACCGATACGGACTAGGCGACGATCAACAGCCCGTCGGCGGGGGCTTAGGCCCTCCCCGAAGACACTTCGTCGGCCCTGGTCCGGCCGGCGAGGAGGATCAGGTCCTCGTGGAGCTCGAACCAGACGCCGTGGTAGCTGTCGACGAGGGGCGATGCGATGTAGCGGTGATCGCCATCGACGACCATGGCGGCGGCGCGTTCGAGGCGATCACCGTATCTACCGAGGCGGGGGAGTCCGTCGCTGAGGGCAGCAACCCAGGGGCCGGCATCTCCGTGGAGGCCGACGAACTTCGCCAGCACTGCCGCGTCGTGGGCTTCGTCTAGATGGTCGTTGATGACCTGCTGGCCGTTGAACTCCCGCATCTGCCACGAGGTGACGACGTCCTTCATCTGCTGGTCGAGCGGCAAGAAGGCATCGAGGGCCGCCGTCGCCTCGTCGGCTCCCCAACGCTCGCGGTCGGCTGCCATCCTCTCCGAGCCAAGGGCTTTGCCGTCTGCGGTCAATTGGAACATGCCTCCGACGAGCTCGGCAACGCCATCAGCCACCATGCCGTCGAGAACTGCCACGATCTCGTCGGCGCTCGAGAAAAAGGCCGCGGCGAAGTCGTTGGGCATTGCGAACCCCTTGATGAGCAGGGCGCGAGTGACATCGTCTGCCTCTGGTGCTCTGGGTTCACCCACCGCGTCGGCAGGGTCCGTGGCATTCTTCGCGGCGACCGAGTCGGCGGGCGCGGTTGGCTTGGCGATGTCGATGCCGAGCTCTTCGGCCCAACCCAGGAGCGTTGCCGCCTCGGGAACCATCTCGGCGCCTGTCGCCACAGCCCCGACATAGACATCGCCGCTGCCACCGTCGATGGTCAAGACATCGCCAACGGTCAATTCCTGGTCGCCGATGGAAACCAGTCCACCGTCGATCCGCACGGCGGCGGCACCGACCACGGCGGGAATGCCCCAACCCCGGGCTACCACTGCGGCGTGGCTGGCGAGGCCTCCGGTTGAAGTGAGAATCCCCACAGCCCTGGCCATGGCGTGGACGTCCTCCGGAGAAGTCTGGCGACGAACGAGGATGACGTCGCGACCGGACTCGGCAATTGTGACGGCGGCTTCGGGCGTCGTGGCGATCTCGCCTGAGACAACTCCGGGGGACGCCCCGAGTCCGGCGGCCGCGGCAGATGTGGCGGTGCTGTATGCGGCCATCGTCGGCGGTTCGGACAGGTATCGGGCTGTTCGGGCTACGGCCTCGGCGCGGCTCAGCGGGAACGACTCGTCCTCTGCCATCTCGACCGCGATCCGGACTGCGGCTTGCGCACTCCTCTTGCCGATGCGGGTCTGCAGCATCCACAGCCGGCCCTGTTCGATGGTGAACTCGATGTCGCATACGTCGGCATAGTGGTGTTCGAGCGTGGCGGCGTATCTCGAGAGCTCTTCGGCGATGGAGGGCATTCGCTCGGCGAGCGCCGCGATGGGCTCGGGTTGGTGGGTGCCCGCAACGACGTCTTCCCCCTGGGCGTCGAACATGACATCCCCGTAGAGACTGTTCTCTCCGGTGGCCGGATCGCGGGTGAAGACGACGCCGGTAGCCGAGTCGGCGCCCCGGTTTCCGAAGACCATGGTCTGGACGATGACGCCGGTGCCGAGGTCATCGGATATGCCCTCTTGGGCCCGGTAGCTGCGGGCGCGGTCGCTGTTCCACGATCGGAAGACGGCCTCGATCGCCTCTCGTAGCTGTTCCCAGGGATCGTCCGGGACTTCGTCGGCGCCGACGATGTCCCGATAGGAGGCGGTGAAGCGGTCGCGGCACGCATCAACGAATCGGCGGTCTCCGGTGAGTGCTGTCAGCCCGTCTGTCGTGGCATCGTTGAGACCGAGATTGAGGATCGTGTCCATCATCCCCGGCATCGAGACCGGTGCGCCAGAACGAACGCTCACTATGAGAGGATCTGCCGGGTCCCCGAACCGCCGCCCGACGCTGCCCTCGACACGTGCAATGTGATCTTGGATCTCGCCGTCGAGTTCGCTCGGCCAGCTGCCGTTGAGATACTCCCGGCAGGCCGCTGTCGAGATCACGCAGCCGGGAGGCACCGGGAGGCCGAGTTCTGTGGCCATGACAGACAGACCAGCGGCTTTGCCGCCAACGATGGCCGCGACGTCTTGAGGCGGGAGGCCGTGGGGGTGGTCGAGAGCGTAAACGTATTCGGTCACGATCAGGGCTCGATTATCACTTTCATGGCTCCTCCCGTGCGCTCCCTGAACGTACTGAGAGCCTCTCCGAAGGCGTCGAGTGGGAAGCGGTGAGTGATCAGTTCTTTGGCTCGGATCCGGCCGTCGGACACCAGCGGAATCACATGGCGCATTTCGCCGGCGCTGGCTCGAACCCCGACCAGTTCCTTCTCGTACAGCACGAGTTCCTGAAGGTCCAGGGCCACATCCTCAACGGGGATCCCTACGGCTGCCACCCTGCCTCCCTTGCGAAGGGCGGGGATGGACCAGCGGAAGGTGTCCGGCACGCCGGCGCAGTCCAGGATGACATCGGCTCCAAGTCCGCTGGTGGCGGCACGGATTGTCGGTACGGGGTCGTCCGCTGAGTAATCGATGGTCTCGTTCCCCATCGCAGCAGCCTGTTCGAGCCGCTGACCGCGGCCAACGACGATGACTCGACCGGCGCCCCTGGTTCTGGCTGCGTCGGCGGCCAGCAACCCGACCGGTCCGGGGCCGAACACAACGACGGTATCACCCGGCCGCACCTGGCCGCGGTTGGCGGTATGGAGGGCGATCGAGGCGGGATCGAGGATCGCTCCGGTTGCGAAGTCCATGTCGTCTGGGAGCCTGAAGATCGACTTGACACCGTGGACGACGAACTCAGCGAGGCTCCCCTGGTAGTTGTGGCCGTATTGGCGATGCAAGGCCATGTTGCCGTAGTTCTCGCACAGGTTGTATCGACCTTCGACGCACTTCTGGCAGACACCGCATGCATCGTGGCTGGTACCCGCTATCCGATCACCGACCGTCCAGCCGAGGGCTGCTGCTTCGTCGCCAACCTCAGCGATCTCTCCTGCCCACTCGTGGCCGGGGATGAACGGAAACTCGGGCGGCCAGAAGTCCGGGTAGTCGCCCGCAATAAGGTGCGAGTCGGTGCCGCAGATGGCGACGGCCCGCACCCTGGCAACCACTTCGGCGGTGTTCGACTGCGGCTTGTCACGTTCCTCGATCGAGAACTCGTTGGGTGCAGCGATGACGAGGGCTTTCATGCTGTCTCCTACCTAGACGACTGCAAGTGGGTCGACCATCGAACCCGTCGCACCGCGGATCTTCACCGGCAACGCCACGAAGAGGAATTCGTAGACCTGATCCCGCGCCAGCTCCTCCAGGTACACGCTCTCCATCAGGTAGATCCCGTTTTCGATCAGCAGCTTGGTGTGGACCGGCTGTGGATTGGCGGGGACGCCGCGGTCGGGGGCCGGTTGGACTTCGTAGGTCTCGGTGTCGGTGCCCGTTGCAACCACGCCACGCTCGAGTAGCCACTCGGCCGCCGAGAGGTCGGGGCCGGCCGTCTTGTGCTCCGCCATGGCCTCAGCGTCGGGCCAGTACTTGAGATAGCCGGTCCTGATCAACACGACATCCCATGGCCCGACATCGACACCCTGAGCGCTCGCAATCTCCGTCAGCTCATCGGCGCCAACGGGCTCGCCTGCGGGCAGCGCATCGATGCCGCGGTGGGTGGGCGGGTCTAGGAGAACGCCCCGGGTGAAGAAAGGGGGAAGCTTCTCGGCGTCACCGA